>JAGRHA010000029.1 GCA_020445205.1 Gammaproteobacteria bacterium | reverse complement strand
TGGGCCGGCGAACCATGGCCGTCTGTGCGTCAAGGGACGCTACGGATTCGATTACGTGAGCCATCCACAGCGTCTGACGCGTCCGTTGATCCGGCGCGACGATGCGCCGAAACGCGCCGAACTGGATCTCGATCGCGACAACCCGTTGCGTGACTTCCGCGAGGCGAGCTGGGAAGAAGCCATGCAGCGCGCCACCGACGGCCTCGCGAACATCCGCGACACGCACGGTGCCACGGCTCTTGCCGGATTCGGCTCGGCCAAGGGCTCGAACGAAGAGGCCTACCTGTTCCAGAAGCTCGTGCGCACGGCCTTCGGCAGCAACAACGTCGACCATTGCACGCGTTTGTGTCATGCCTCATCGGTGGCGGCGCTGCTGCAGATGATCGGCTCTGGCGCGGTATCCAACCCGGTCGCCGATGTCAGCGATGCCGAGGTGATCGTGCTGATCGGCTCGAACCCGACCGAGAATCACCCGGTTGCCGCGACCTTCTTCAAGAACGCGGCGCGCGACGGCAAGACCCTGATCGTCATGGATCCGCGCCGCACCGACATCGCGCGCCACGCCGACTACGTCCTGCAGTTCAAGCCGGACACCGACGTCGCCATGCTCAACGCCATCATGCACTCGGTGATCGCGCAAGGCCTGGTCGACGACGACTTCGTCGCCCGCCGCACCGAAGGCTACGCGGCGCTCAAGGAGCATCTCGCGGACTACGCGCCGGAACGCATGGAATCGATCTGCGGCATCCCCGCCGCCACGCTGCACGAGGTCGCGCGCGTGTACGCCTCTTCGCGCGGCTCGATGATCTTCTGGGGCATGGGTGTGTCACAACACGTGCACGGCACGGACAACGCACGCTGTCTCATCAACCTCGCGCTGATCAGCGGCCAGATCGGACGTCCCGGCTCGGGCCTGCATCCCCTGCGTGGTCAGAACAACGTCCAGGGCGCGTCCGACGCCGGTCTGATCCCCATGGTGTTCCCCGATTACGTGCGCGTCGACGACCCCGAGGCACGAGCGCGTTTCGAGGCGCTGTGGGGCACTACCCTCGATCCCCGTCCCGGTCTGACCGTGGTGGAGATCATGCATGCGATCCATGATGGACAGATCCGCGGCATGTACATCATGGGCGAGAACCCGGCCATGTCGGACCCCAACCTGTCACACGCGCGCGCGGCGCTCGCCAAGCTCGATCACCTGGTCGTGCAGGACATCTTCATGACCGAGACCGCGCACTATGCCGACGTGATCCTGCCGGCCTCGGCGTTCCCGGAGAAGACCGGGACCTTCACCAATACCGATCGCCGCGTGCAGCTCGGCCGCCAGGCCATCGACCCGCCCGGCGAGGCGCGCCAGGACCTCGCGATCATCCTCGACATGGCGAGCAGGCTCGGACTGCAGTGGCACTATGACGGACCCCGCGCGGTGTTCGACGAGATGCGCGCGGCGATGCCGAGTATCGCCGGCATCACCTGGGAGCGGCTCGAGAACGACAGTGCCGTGACCTACCCCTGCACGCATGAGGGTGATCCCGGGGACGAGGTCATCTTCACCGAACAGTTCCCACGCCCAGGTGGAAAAGCACAACTCGTCGCCGCCGCGTTCAGCAACGCCGACGAACTGCCCGACGACGCGTACCCGCTGGTGTTGATCACGGGGCGTCAACTCGAACACTGGCACACGGGGGCGATGACGCGACGCGCGACGGTGCTCGACGCGATCGAACCCGTGCCCGTCGCCTCGCTCAACGAACATCAGCTGGCCGCGATCGGCGTCGCCCCTGGTGACACGATCCGCCTGCGCTCGCGGCGCGGTAGCGTCGATGTGCTCGCGCGCGTCGACAACGGTCTCAGCATGGGGCAAGTGTTCCTGCCGTTCTGCTACCACGAAGCCGCGGCGAACCTGCTGACCAACGAAGCGCTCGATCCCGACGGCAAGATCCCGGAGTTCAAGTTCTGCGCCTTGCAGGTCGAACGCGCCGGCTGACGCGCGTCGCATCTGCGACGTCGCGGGACGCGCGGCGCCGGCAATCCCCTCAGGGTATCTCGTAGACGTCGATCGGCACCGCCTTGCCGCGGATCGCCGTCTCCCCGACCCGACGCAGGTCGGGACGCGTGTCCGCCAGACGCTGCACCGTTGCCGCCGACACCAGCAGCGTCGTACCCAGGGTCTTGTTGAGGTCGTCGAGGCGCGCAGCGATGTTCACTGTATCGCCATGCACGGTGTAGCTGAGGCGGTCCTCGGCGCCGACGTTGCCGGCAACCACGTCGCCACTGTTGACGCCGATACGGCAACGCAAGCGCTGGCCGTTGAACAGCTGCCCGGCAACATGCGTGCGGATCGCGAGTGCAGCCTCGACCGCGTGGTGCGCGTGCTCGGAGTCCGCGAGCGGCAGGTTGAACACGGCAAGGATGGCGTCGCCCTGGAACTGCGTGATCATGCCGTGGTGATCCTCGATGATCCTGCCGATACCGCTGAAGTAGGCATTCAGGGTGTCGACGATGGCCTGCGGTGCGAGGCCTTCCGACAGGCGTGTGAAGTTCGCCAGATCGATGAACATCACCGTGGCATCGGTGGCGCGCGGACGCAGCTTGCCCTTGTCGCTGAGTAGCTGTTCGATGACCGAGTGCGGCACGTACTTGCCGAACAGGTCGCGGATCATCTGCCGCTCGCGCAGACCTTCCACCATCTGGTTGAACGCCGCGGCGGCTTCATCGAGCTCGCGGATGTAGCTTCCGGGAACGGGTTCCGTATGGGCGAAGTCCAGTTGCCGCACGCGGCGCGACTGCTCGGCCAGCAGGCGCACCGGACGCGAGATCCGCCGCCCGAGCCACACCGACAGCAGCAAGGCGACAGCGATGACGACACTGCAGGCGATGATGGCGTGGAACAGGCGTTCGATCTCCTTGAGCACGTCCGAGGCCGCGAGATAGCTGCCGACCAGCCAGTCACCACCGTAGCCATTTTCCTCGCGGTAGACGAACACATAGGTCTCGTCGCCGAGTTGCACGGCATGGCCGTTCTCGGCCCCCAGAAGCTCGGAAACCTGCGCATCGCGCGCCGCCGGATCCCAGATCGACATGAGGATCGGGTCGCCGACTTCGCGCATCAACGGCATCGGGTGCCAGCGCGTCAGGTTGGGGAATCCGAACTGCATCATCGGATGCGCCACGACCTGTTCTCGGCCTTCGAGAATGAACGCATTCATGCCGAAGTCGGATTCCAGTCCGCCGATGATCGCGGACAGGCTGGGGATGCCGACCTCGACGTTGACGAAACCGACGAATGCACCGTTGTTGTGCACTGGCGCGCGTCGTGACAATTGCGCCGCCTGGTATTCGCTGCGCCACCCGACCTCGTCCCAGTAATCCCTGTCGGCCTTCGCCGCACGAGCAAGGATCCCGCGCCACTGAGGATCCTCACCGAGTTTCGCAAACACCGGCACGGGCACCGGTGATTCACGCTCGGCAGCAATCAGTTGTAACGAAGGATCGACAAACGCAATCGAGGTGATCTGCGGTGTTGCGGCGAGGGCGCCGCTGAGCAGGGTGACGAGGTCGTCGACATCACCGGTATTCACGGCTCCGGCCTCGATCGCGTCGGCGATGAAGCGTGCCTGCTCTTCCACTGCGTCGAGGTGCACATGCAGCTGATCGACGGCGGCCGCCACCATGACGTCCGCCTTCTGCCGCAACAGATCGACGGTATTGCGATACCCCGTCCAGGTCGCGATCGCGATCACCAGCAATACCGCCAGCAGGACCAGTGCACCCAGGATCGCGGCCAGCGCCGCCGACATCGGCGCGCCGTGCCTCAAGCCCGTGTTGACCCTCGTTGGCGGTACCATTAGTTTGTGTTCCCGGCATTCCGGCGCCGCAACAGGCATTCCACGACTGCGGCTGCGCTGCCGGCTGCTTACGCAGCACTGGGCCGCAACCGACGCCTGCGGGCATTCGACGGGTGCGGCGGTGCAGGCTGCGGAACAGCGATTTCGCCTACAGTTACCACATTACCGCGTGCCCCGAGGCGGCGATGACAGGCTCGTATGGGACAAGAATAGGTGCTGAACGCGCCTTTGTGGACGTGTCGCGCGACGACGAGCCGACGTCGCCATGGCCGATTTTCACCATGGACCTCTGCCGCTGCAGCACGAATCAGAAAATCGCCGGCCGTAGACCCGCGTCGGATAGTGCACGCTCATGCGCGCGCTGATCTTACGTGCGGCCGCGCATCCCTGGCTGGTACTCGCCCTGCTGTTCGGCGTCACGCTCGCCTTCATTCCCTACCTCACCCAACTGCAGGTCCACATCTCGGCCGAGGCGATCCTGAAGAAGGACACCGACGCATGGCATCGCTACCTGTCCGCCGAGGCCCGGTTCGGCAATGAAGAGGTCGCGATCGTCGTGTTCCGCGACGACGAACTGCTAACCGACGACAAGCTCGCTGCGATCCGCGGCTTGCTCGACGAACTCGATGCACTGCCTTTCGTCGCGCGCACGCAGAGCCTGTTCAACGTACCGGACATCAAGAGTGTCGACGGCTATGTCACGACGCAGCCGTTCATCGATACCCTGCCACTGTCGGCAGACGACGCACAGCGTATCCCGGCGGCTGCGCACAACAACCCCTTGGTGCGCGGCAACCTGATCGCGGCCGATGGCAACACCCTGGCAATCAACGTCACCCTCACACCCGCGAACGGCGATGCGCATTTCGAAGAGAAGGTCACCACGACGATCGAATCGTTGATCGCGCCACTGCGCGCGCGCTTCGACGAGGTCTTTCAGATCGGCGAGGCGGCGATCGCCATGGACATCACGGAGCGCTTGCGGCACGACCAGACGCGCCTGTTGCCGCTCGCGGTGCTGGTGCTGCTCGTCGCACTGGTGGTCGTCCTGCGGCGCTTGAGCGCCGCCCTGATCCCTTTGTGTACCGCGGCACTCAGCGTCGTCTGGACGCTGGGATTCCTGGCCGTGATGCAGATCCCGCTGAACATCATGACCTCGATCGTGCCGGCCCTGCTCGTGGTGATCGGCTCGACCGAAGACATCCACCTGATCGCCGAGTACGCGACGGGTATCCGTGAGGGCCGACAGCGACCGGCGGCAATCGAGCGCATGGCGGAGAAGATGGGCCTGGCCATCCTGCTGACCTTCGCGACCACTTACGTCGGCTTCCTGTCGATCGCGTTGAACGACATCGAGCTGTTGCGCCAGTTCGGTATCGCCGCGTCGACCGGCCTGCTGTTCAACTTCGTCATCACGGTACTTCTCGTACCTGTGCTGCTCGGCAAGCTGGGACATCGTCGCAGCCACAGCACCCCGCATGCACGGCGCCAGGCCGTACTCGCACGCCTGGCTGTTGGCCTCATGTTGCGCCTGCGCCGGCAGCAGAACGCGGTTTTTATAGGCGCCGGTTTGATCGCCGTGATCGCACTCGTCGGCGCACTCGAGCTGCGTATCGACAACAGCCTGCTCGACTACCTCGATGCCGATGCCCCGTTGCGCACGCACGCCGACGAGGTGCACCAAACGCTGTCCGGCATCCACACCTTTTCGATCATCGTCGATGGCCAGATCGACAATACCTTCCTGCAGGTGAAGTACCTGGATGCGCTGCGCAAGATGCAACGCATCGTCGACGACGCCGGGGTGTTCGATCTCTCCTACTCGTTTGCGGACTTCGTCATGCTGCTGAACACTGCCGTCGACGACGAGCCTGCGGGGGAGCTCCGGTTTCCCGACGCCGACGACGGCGTACGCGAGCTGCTGTTGTTCGTGAAACCCACGGACATCGCAGGCTACATGACGCCGAACTACGCCACGGCACGCATCCTGGTACGGCACAACATCGCGTCGTCGGAGCGGCTCGCGCGCGAGGTCGCAGCGCTGCGCGAGCAGTTTGCCGCGCAGATCGATCCGGCCCTGCACGTGAACATCACCGGCAAGGGCATACTCTCCAACGAGGGTATCGCCGACATGGCGCGTGGCCAGTTGCAGTCCCTGCTGCTGGTCGGTGTGGTGATCTTCTGCCTCGTGTCCGTGTTGTTCGTCAGCGGCCGCGCCGGACTGATCGCGTTGATCCCGAACCTGTTCCCGGTGCTGATCCTGTTCGGCGTCATGGGCTTCGCCGCGATCCCGCTGAATACCGGCACGAGCATGATCGCCGCCATCGCGCTGGGTATCTGCGTCGACGACACGATGCACGTCATGGCACGCTTTCACGAGGAACTGCGGCGCCGGCGCAGCCGCCGCGCGGCACTCTGTGCCATGCTGCATGCCGAGGCCGAACCGATCACCGCGACCTCGATGGCGCTCATGGCGGGCTTTCTGGTGTTCGCCACCTCGAGCTTTCAGCCCGTCGAGTATTTCGGCCTGCTGAGCGCCCTGGTGATCCTCATTGCCCTGCTGGCGACCTTCGTCCTCACGCCCCTGCTGCTCGGCAAGGCCGAACTGTTGACGGTCTGGGACATCCTGTCCTGCGACATTCAGGATAACGCGCTGAGACAATCGCCGCTGTTTGCCGGCATGTACGTCTGGCAGATCAAGAAACTGGTACTCGCCAGCGAAGTACGCAAGCTCGCTGCCGGTGAACGCATCATCGAGGAAGGCACCATCGGCCGCGAGATCTACCTGATGCTCGATGGCACCGTCGAGGCCTGCAAACGCAAGCCGGACGGCACGGTCGATCGCCTGCGCCGCATGGGCGTCGGCGAGCTGTTCGGCGAAGTCGCGCCGTTATCGGGCTGCAAACGCACGGCAGACGTCATCGCCGTCGCACCGACGCGCGTGCTGGTGTTGAGCTGGCGACGCATCGAACGTCTCACGCACATCTACCCGATCCTCGCGTTCCGCCTGTTCCGCAACCTCACGCGGATCATCGGTGCGCGCCTGACGCAGACCACGGAGTACAAGGGCGAGCGCGAAACGGAGACGTCCGGGCCGGGGTGACTGCCATGTGACGGCGACGAACCGCGGCCGCAGTCGCGTCGTCGCCCGCCATCACACGCGCAACGTTTGCTGCACGCTGCGATAACGACGTGGTATCGGCATCTCCCTTTGCTGACCGACATCCCCGCACAGCGAGTCGCGGTCGTCGGCAAAGCCGATCCAGCGCCGCTGCCGTGACCCCGCCTGCAGCAGCGCAGCGGCGCTAGTTGCAGGCCGGCCCTGCCCCAGTCGGTTCGACGCCGTTACCGCCGAGCGTGTCGTCACTGCCGGCAAAGTCCAGAAAATCGGCCTGCAACGCCTGCACCTCGGGCGCACCGGAGCAGACATTGTCTTCGAGCAGTTCATAGCCGTTCTGCGCATGCCACAACGTCCCCTGAAACGCCGCATCGACCCTGAGCTTGAGCAGTGTCTCGTGCTGCATGTCGGGTGCGGCTGCAGCCGTGTGCAGATCCCAGAAAAAGCGCAGCCAATCGAGTTCGGTACCAGCATTCTGCGGCACCGGGTCACACACGCGCTCGGCATAGCGGTTCGAGCGGAAGGGTTCCGCAGCATCGAATGCGCTTTCGCCCTCCAAGGCGATGTCACGTGGAAAGCCCAGGTCGTCCTTGTAGTAAGTGAAGCGTCCATTCGGCGAGTGATGATCGTTGTAGGCGTCGGCCGAGAGGAAGTGGGCGAAACCCTCCATGATGCCGTCACTGGTGTATTCGAGTGACGTCAGCGCGTGCTGCTCACCGGCACTGCCACACTGTGGTCCGCCGCCGATCAGGTTGTAGCCACCGTACAGGTAGTTCTCGGTGCCGAACGTGGCCTTCTGGTATGCCTCTTCGGCCGCATGCCCGACCTCGTGCCCGACGAGGAACTTCTGCCGGTACTTGTCTTCGGTCTCGTCGTCGATATTGACGATGATCTCGATATCGTCCGAATCGGCGAATCCGGCATTGGAACAGGACGCGGCATCAGCCGCGCAGCCGTTGCGGTGGCGCACCGTGGTCACGAAGTCGTACGTGAGCGCGGCGGGATCGAAGTGATGCCACCAGTAACTGGGGAAGTTGGCCAGTGCCTGCAGCGTGACCTCGGGCGTGTTGCAGGTGTAGTCGACATATTTCTTTTCCGCACCCGTCAGGTTGCTCATGAGTGCCATACACGCGAGCGGTTGGCAGTACGTGGGCTCGCCGGCATGGTTGGCGAACGGGTTGTCGTTGCATTCGGCAAAATCGCCCACGCGCGTGCGCACGCGGATGTGATCGAGCAGACGTGACTCAAGGTACAACAACAGGGTGATCTCGTTGGACGCGGGGATGTCTTCTTCGGCAAGCACGAAGCAGCCGTTGTCGTCGTTGCCGTAACCCTGCTGGATCACCTGCAGACTGTCGGGGTCGAGGACCTGGTATGCCGCACCGCGGGCCTTCCAGTACGGCCACAGGGTGTCGTTCAACGCATAGTAGTCCTCGAAGTCCTCACCGAGGCCGCTGTCGACGGTCTCGACCGGGTAGCGCGGGCAGATGGTCTGGTCCACGGCCGCTGCCGTCAACGGCAGCAATGCGAACAACAGTGCACACAACAGATGTATCGGCGTGTTCATGTCAGCGGTCCTCCCTTGGTCCACCGTCGTTCTCCGAGAGCTGCAGGCCGCGCGCCGCCGGGCCGATGCCCAGCAGGGTGATGCCGCGCTTGTCGGCCCATTCGCGCGCCTTGCGCTTGCGGCCGGCGAAATCGCCGGCACCGAAGTGCTTGAGCATCGATGGCGTGCGATACGCGACGATGCGCCGCCATTGCGGATGCACGTAGGCATGCGGGGTATACGCGACGTACTCGACCGCACCCTGCGGCGTGCGCCGTGCCAGCGCCCGCGCCACGAGGCGCCCCGCGTACGCCAGCTTGCCGACATCGGCACTGAACGCCGACAGGTCGAACGCCACGTTCGTGCTTGTGAACGGCGCGATGCCGACCACGCCCAGCGTGACCTCCTCGCGCAGGGCGTCGAGCGCACCGGCCACGGTCACCGTCACGAACAAGGTATGCGCCGTGTGGTTGTGCAAGATCAACGGCATCTGACCACCGGCCAATGTCGTCAGCGAATCCGGCTTGGGCAATGGCTTCCAGCGCAGTTCGAGTGGCGCGTCTTCGGTTCCCTCGACGCAGATCGCCAGCGGTTCGGTCGTGAAGGCCGTCGGCGCGGCACGCGCAGCGGGCGCTACCAGGAGCGGAACGACGACAGCGACAGCTACCAACAGACCGAGCAACGACAGCATCTTCGGGTAGACAGTTCGTGGTGTCATGGCGGGATCCTCCTTGAGTGGCACGTCATTGGCGTGCTCCGGAACGGGCGTGATACGGCAATCGCGCCGACTTGTGGACGCGTGTCCACCAAGCTTGGCGCCGATACGTGGCCATGGTGGTGAATCGTTCACGTGCAAGACGTGAATTAGTTACCCCATGGCGACTCTGCGCGTGGTGGCAGTTCGCACGCTGCGAACCGACCCGGCATCAAGCCGGCCATGTGCAATGGCGTACTGGACATGGATCGCCCGCGTGGGTGTCGATGCTGCGGCTCGACGGTATGCGGCAACGACGCGTGACGCCGTTGTGGCCGCCAGCATGTCGGTTGCCGGCACGACCTGCCGCGACCGGGGGCATCACGCCCGACGGCGCGGAGACCCACCGCAGCCACGTCGCATCACGCTGGGGGAATCAGGCGAACGCAGCCTGTGGTGCCGGGTGTGGCGCGTGTCGTGGCAAGGCGCAAGCGAGGTCAGTAGCGAGGTGCGCAGGTCACGCACCCGACCACGAGTCGGTCATTCGGTGATGGCCGTCTCGGCGAGTTGCCGCGCCAG
>JAGRHA010000250.1 GCA_020445205.1 Gammaproteobacteria bacterium | reverse complement strand
TCCTGCAACAGATCGTGCAGATCGAGTGCATCGCCTTCGCCAAGAGCGAAGTCGGTCACCGTATCGACACTCGGGAACCCTCCACTACGGCCATCGCCATCGTTCCAGACGAAGGTATCGCTGCCGGTGCCGCCGGTCAGTATGTCGTCACCGCTGCCACCAACGAGGATGTCGTTGCCACCTTCGGCGCGTATCTGGTCGACCCCATCGCCACCGCTGAGGGTGTCGTCGAGGTCGGTACCGACGATCACGTCGTCGCCACCCAGACCGTCGATCACTGCACCATCGCTGGCGATCTCCGCGGTCGCTGTGGCCGTCGATCCGGCGGCACCATCGGAGGTATAAGGCACGGTGACGATCGAGCCATCGCTGAACGTGACCGTAAACACGACGCCACGTGATGCAAAGTCGGCGCCGGTATCGTTGCCGAGGTTGTCGGTATCGACACCGAAACGGATCGTATCGCCCACGCCGAAGCTGCCGTCAGCGAAGTCAATGGTGAGAACGGGGCTCTCTGCCTCGCCAGATGCCGGAGAGAAGCTGATATCGCCTGCATTCAATCCGACCAAGGCACCCAATGTCGGGCCGTAAGAGCCAGAACCTGCGGTATCAAACAGGGCATCTCCGTCGACGCCGCCACGCAGGTTGATCGATATCTGGGCGATCGACACCCCCGCCAAGCCCTGGTCGAACGTGAACGAGAACTGGTTGTTGCTGGTGTTGAACGTATTACCGGCCGCAACGGCGCCCGTCACGCTGTGATCGGCGGTCACCGGTCGACCGATCAACAGATCCGGGTCGTCGGTGCCACTGAACGTCCCCGAATCGATCTGGACATTCGTCCGCACGACCTCGATCGATACTGTCGACGATGCGGTGTCACCATCCCTGTCGACGACCGTGTAATCGACGGTGACGCCACCGCTGCTCGGGTCAATGCCACTCGGCGCCGTATACGAATACATGCCGCGCGCGAGATCGACGGTCAGTACGCCGCCGGCGATCGTCGTGATGGTCAGTACGTCGCTGGCCGCATCGAAGCTCGAACGGTCTACGCCGCTTACGGTCACCGTATCGGCGTCGGGATCGAAGGTGTATGTCGTGCCTTCGGCGGTAATCGACTGGATGTGACCGCCGTCGGCACCGAACAATGAGCCACCGCCAATGTCCCCGCTGGCATGCAGATAGCCACCGGTGGTCGTCAGCACGGTGCCCGCCAACATCTCATCGAGCTGGGCGAAATCCGTGACCAGCGTGCCGTCGGTATCACGCGCACCCTGGCCGTCATATGCGATTGGATTGATCGGGTCGGCGGAGCTCAGGCCGCTCCCGATACCGATCGCGAACGAATTGATCTCGTTGCTGACGAGGAAGTCACGCCATTCCGTCTCCTCTTGGGCGTTGATGCCCGCACTACCGTTGGGTGAGTTGGGTTCGCCATCCGAGAAGAAGTACGAGACGTTCTGTGCACCGGTGATGGCACCCGGATCCGTGAACGCTGCTCGTGCCGTGTCGAGTGCGGCGTCGTAGTTCGTCGCACCCGTGGCCGACAGACCGGCCAACGCGACGCGTGCCTCATCGACCGTCAACCAGTCGCTGCCATGTTCCTGGGCACCGCTCGAGAACGTCACCAGGCGCACCTTGACCATGCCCAGGTCTTCGTAGCTGTCGAGCAGATTGTTGATGGACTGAATCGCGCTCGCCAAACGGGTCGTACCGTTGACACCGTCGGTGATCGTCATGCTGCCCGATGTATCGAGGACGATCAGCAGGTTGGTATCGATCACGGGAACCGTCGCGGAACCCGGGGCGATCTCCGCAGGTGAATCGTCTTCGACAACGATCGTCAGTGCCGCGGGCAGGCTGGTGGTCTGTCCGCCGGCCGTCACGTCGACGCCGAATCCAAGGTTCAGCACGCCTTCCTGACCTGCGTCACCGACATGGTCGAGTGCCGACTGCAAATCGAAGGTGTAGTTGCCATTGGTGTCGATGGTCAATGTCGCGACGGTATCGCCACCAGCCATCACAACAAGCGTCGACGAGCCGCTGCCACTCCAGGTAACGGCCACGCCGCCCGCACTGAAGGCGCCATCGGGTGGCGCGGTCAACGTGATTGACGTGATTGGGTCGCCATCGGGATCGAACAAGTTCATCGTCCCCGTAATCCGGCTGGCATCTGTGGTATCTACACCTACAGGGTTGCTGTCCTCCAGGCCACCGAACAACCCCTCCTCGGATACATAGTCCACCAACGGCATGACTACGGGCGCATCATCCACGGCGGTGACATTGATCGTTGCGGTCGCAACGCTGACGTCACCGTCAACGTCGGTAATCGAGTAAGTAAAGGTGTCAATGCCGTTGAAGTCCGGTGCCGGCACATAACTGAATGTGCCATCAGGATTCATCACAACGTTGCCGTTCGTTGCGTTCGCAGTCAGGGCAAAGGTGTTGCCGCCGTCGGCACTCATGACGTCGTTCGGTGCCACGGTAGCATTCAGGACGCCGTCTTCGTCGATCGCAAAACTATCATTGACCGCCACGGGTACGTCGTTGGTCGGATCGACGGTCAGGTTCACGGTCGCCGTCGAGACATCACCGTCGGCATCTGTCAGCGTGTAGGTGAAGCTGTCGGGACCGTTGTAATCGGCTGCGGGTGTATACGTGAAACTGCCATCGGCATTCATCACGACGACACCGTTGGTAGCGTTCGTGGCCAGCGCGAAGACGTTGCCACCGTCTGGGCTCAAGGTGTCATTGGTCGCGACCGTGCCGTTGAGTACAGCGTCTTCGTTGACGTTGAAGCTGTCATCGATAGCGACCGGGACATCATTGGTCGGATCAACCGTCAGGTTCACCGTGGCCGTCGACACATCACCGTCAACATCTGTCAGCGTGTAGGTGAAGCTATCGGGACCGTTGTAATCGGCCGCTGGCGTATACGTGAAGCTGCCATCGGCGTTCATCACGACAACGCCGTTGGCCGGATTGGTGGCCAAAGCAAAAACATTGCCACCGTCCGGACTGAGCGTGTCGTTGGTGGCGACCGTGCCGTTGAGTACAGCGTCTTCGTTGACAGCGAAGTTGTCGTCGATGGCGACGGGCGCATCATTGACCGCAGTGGCGACAGCCGCATCCACCGACTCCACTATGTCGCCGGCGAGATACTCGCGCGGCTCGATGGCGCGCTCGATACCATTCGTTTCATAGCCCGCCTCGACGAGCCCGACCCGTCCGGTTCGGTCGACTGTTACGCCCTCCTGGATCGCCTCGTCGACGCCTGGGCCGCTCGCCGTACCTGCCGCTGTCGGGTCGGTCACGGCGGTTGGATCCGCACCAGCGGCGATCGCACGTTGTATCTCCTCGATCTCTGCCAGCGCGGCGGCACGGACAGCGGCAACGTCAGTGCTGTAAACGCTTTCATCCAGCTGGGCTTCGGCTTCGCGGCCGAGGTCAAATCGCGTGCCGTCGTTGAGCGAGATCACGACGGTGCTGTTGCCCACTGTGCGGACCAGGTCCCCCGCATACACCAGGTCGCCTGCAAACAGCCTCCGCTCGATACCGTCTGCGCCGACAGCGACGACATGTCCGCTGCTCGATTGAACCTCGCCAATGGCCATTGGCTGTTGCGTTGCGGTACGGGTGGTCGCCATGGGAATCTCCGGACAGAATTAAGCTCGCTCGCTCCGCATAATCGGCGGAAGCGCAGGCGGCTAAATAGAACTTTGGTACTAGATGCGGCGCGTGCCAGCAGTCGGATCAGGCACTGGACAGGCGCTGACCCTTGGCCGTCGCTGCGAGTGAGGAAAGCGCGATCGCGAGCTGCACGCGATTCTGCACGCCCGTCTTGCGAAAAATGCTGTTCAACTGCGCCTTGATGGTGCGCTCACTCACGCCGCTATCGACAGCAATCGCCTTGTTGCTGCGACCTGCCGCGACACTCATGGCGACTTCCGTTTCACGCGGCGTCAGACGGGCCAGCAGTTCCTCGCCTGCGTTCACCGCTTGTTGGGAGGGTTGCGCAAGGGCCATCTGTAGCAGGTGGTCGGTCACCTCGCGACCGGCCCATATCTCGCCGGTGAGCACAGAATCGACAACGGCTTCGATCACCTTGGGATTGGCGAGTCGATTCGTGTATCCCCGTACGCCTCCACGCAGCAAGGTCAGACCCTCGAGCGGAGCCGGACGTGCCGTCAATGCGATGAACCGGGTACTGGCGTGGTGTCGAACGGCGTGCAGCAGGTGCGTCGGGTCCGCGTCACCGCGCTGTCCCAAGTCATACACACAGACGTCGGCAGTGACGTGGGCGGCCCCATCGAGGCTCGCCCGCGGGACGATGCCACTTTCATGCGAAAGGGAATGCAGCACGTCCGACCAGCGAGATAGCTGGCCAAGGTCGCCGCCCGACAGCCAGATCAGCGCCATCGGTCAGGGCTCCCGCAGTGCATTTGCCCGCGCCCGCAGCACGGGTTTGAGGATATAGGACAACACGCTCTTCTCGCCGACCAGGATATCGACCTCGGCCGTCATACCCGGGATTATCGAATAGGCCTTGCCCTCGCTCTGAAGCTCAGGCGCCTGCGTGCGCACGCGCACGAGGTAATACGCCTCCCCCTTTTCATCGACGAAAGTATCGGCACTGATGTGTTCGACCTGAGCATCGAGCCCACCGTAGATCGCGAAATCGTATGCCGTGAGCTTGACCTTGGCCGACAGCCCCGGGCTCAGGAAAGCGATATCGCGCGGCTTCACGCGCGCTTCGACCAGCAGGCTTTCGCCCACTGGGACGATCTCGATGAGGTCCATGCCGGGCTGCACGACACCACCGACGGTCCGCACCTGCAGTGATTTGATCACGCCACGGATCGGCGAGCGCACCTGGGTGCGACGTACGCGGTCCGCGAGCGCGACGTTGCCGGCAGCCAATGAGCTGAGCTCGGCGTTGACCTCGCTGAGTTCGGCTCGCGCATCCTTCCTGAATCCGGCATCGAGTTCGACCCGGCGCTGCTCGACTTCGGCCAACTCGGCTTCGGCACGCGGAATCGACAGCCGGGCCTCCTCGAGCTCGCCGTTGAGATCGTTGACCTGGCGCTCAAGGCGCAGCACTTCCACGGCCGACACCGCGCCCTGTGACTGCAGCGGCCGGGTCACGTTCAATTCGCGCTGACTCAGTCCCAGGCTGCGCTGCAGACGCTCGCTACGCACCTTGAGTTCGACGATCGCCTGCTTCTTCTGCGCCAGTTGCTCGCCGAGGATCTGACGGTTCGCCACGAGTTCGCGCTGGCGCTCGTCGAACAGCTTCTGCTCCTGGGCATGCAGGTCTGGCAATACCGCCTTGATCTCGTCGGGAAACTCCGGCAATGCGTCGCCTCCCTCTGCTTCCGCACGCAGGCGGATCGCCTTGCCGCGCAGACTCAGCTCACGTATTCGGCTCTCCTGCAGCGAAGAGTCGAACCGCGTATCGTCGATGGTGAGCAGCAACTGGCCTTCAGCCACCACATCGCCTTCGGCGACATTGATCTGCTTGACGATCCCCCCTTCGAGGTTTTGCACCACCTGCACCTGCGATGACGGGATGACCTTGCCATCGCCCTTGATCACCTCATCGAGGACGGCGAAGTACGCCCACACGATGAAGCTGACCACGCACGCAAACATGACCCACACGAGCAACTGTTCGCCGCGCACACTGCGTGCGCGTATGGCGTCGGCGGCGTTGACGATGAAGCCCTCACCTGCCGCACCCCTGCTCACTGTGTGGAGTTCATTCACGTCGATGGCCCTCAGCGCGTCTGCTTGATGCGGCCCGCGCGCAGGGCTTCGAGCACCTGCGCCTTGGGTCCGTCGGCGACGATATTGCCTGCATCGAGCACGATCAGACGATCGACGAGGTCGAGCAACGAGGCGCGGTGGGTGATCAGTACCACGGTCTTGCCGTCCGTGACCTTGGCCAGCTCGCGTTTGATGTGATCTTCGCTGCTGTTGTCCATCGAACCCGTGGGCTCGTCGAGCAGCAGTACCGGTGCGTCTTGGACCAGGGCGCGTGCAAGGCCCACAGCCTGGCGCTGACCACCCGACAACATGCTGCCGTGTTCGCCGACGGGCATGTCGAAACCCAGCGGATGGCGGTTGACGAATTCGGCAACCCCCGATGATTCCGCGGCACGCACGATGCGCTCGTCGTCGACATGCGCCAGACCCATCGTCAGGTTGTCGCGGATCGTACCGAACAACAATTGGCTGTCTTGCGATACATAGGCGATGTTGTGGCGCAGGTCACCGGGGTCGAGTTGGCGCATGTCGACGCCATCGATGCGCACCGCGCCCTGCTGGGCCTGGTACAGACCGGCGATCAGGCGGTTGATGGTGGTCTTGCCCGAACCGACCCGCCCGATGATCGCGACACGCTCGCCTGGGGCGATGCTGAAGGTCGCATCGCGCAACGCGGCGACTTCCTGGCCCGGGTAGTTGAAACTGACCTTGTCGAACTCGATGCTGCCCTGCAGCGCCGGCCGTGTGACGAACACCTTGCCCGGCGGGCGTTCCACGGGCATCTGCATTACGCCATTGAGTGACTTCAGCGCTGCGCTGGCCTGGAAATAGCGTGTCAGCAGTCCGGCAATCTGCGCCAGTGGCCCGACTGCCCGCCCACTCAGGATCACCGATGCGATCAGCGCGCCCAGCGACATCATGCCGTCGCCGATCATGTACACGCCGAGCACCACGACACCCACCGACACGAACTGTTGCAGAAAGGTCGCGAGATTGCTGGCCGACAGGGCCCACGAACGCGCCTGGGCATTCCAGTGTGCGCTCTGCGCGATGCTGCCTTCGAGCTGACCCTGCAAACGCCCCTCGACACCCAGCGCACGCACGGTTTCGGCCTCGACCAACGCCTCGACCAGCGTCGCGTTCTTCTGCGCCGACGCACGCATGCCCTGCTCGGCTGCACGCCGCAGCCGCGGCTGTACGATCATGCCGTACAACAACAGGATGGGGATCGCCGCCAGCGGCACGATGACGAGCGGACCGCCGATCCACCACACCGCGAGCAGAAACAGCAGCGTGAACGGGACGTCGACAAAAGCGGTGAGTGTCAAAGAAGCGAAGAATTCGCGGATGCCGTCGAACTCGCGCAGATTGTTGGCGAATGCGCCGGCCGACGGCGGCCGCACATCGAGACGCAGGCCCAACACGCGTTCGTACAGACGCGATGACATCTCGATGTCGGCACGGCTGCCGGCGACATCGACAAAGCGCCCACGCAGTCCGCGCAGCACGAAATCGAACAGATACATGACACTGACACCGATCGCCAGCACCCACAGTGTCTCGAACGCCTGGTTGGGCACGACACGGTCGTACACGTTCATCACGAACAGCGGATTGGCGATCGCAAACAGGTTGATCAACACCGTGGCGAGAATCACATCACGATAGATGCGCCAGTTGTCGGCGAGCGTGCCCCAGAACCAATGCCGCTCATGATCGTCCTGCGCATGCTGCGGCGTACGCGCGTCGTAGCGATGCACAGGGCTCGCGAGCAAGGCGTAGCCGCTGTACTG
>JAGRHA010000249.1 GCA_020445205.1 Gammaproteobacteria bacterium | reverse complement strand
TCGCCACATTTCCGAAACGCGAGGTCATGCGCAGGCTAGCGGCCGAATGCGCCACACCTGAATCGGGCACGCGAGCGGGAGCGCCTGACAGCGCGATCCCGCACGCCGTGTGATGTCAGCCGACGTTGTCGTAATGCTCGGCGCCGTGGCGAATGGATTGCGACAGTGCCGACACCTGGTCGGCTGCACGTTCGAGTTGTTCCAGCACCGCAGTGCTGATTGCCGCCTCGACGAGCATCGCCAGCTCCTGGCGGTGCTCGTCACTGATGCGGGAACTCACGTCGCTATCGAGCAGGTCGAAAAAGGCTGCTGCCACCTGCTCCGCATGCTTCTCGTAATGCTCGCTCATGGTTTGCTGTTTTCCTCGTTTGGATCGATTGGCGTCAGCTGAGTTGCGTGTGCTCGCCGTCCTCGTAGATATCCGCCGCCGAACCGACGATCAGCGGGTCGGGCGCACAGGCGATCTTGTCGTCTTTGTTTTCGTAGGGGATCGTGTGCAGGATGTGGCGAATCGCATTGATGCGCGCACGCTTCTTGTCGTCGGACTTGATCACGGTCCACGGCGCGTCGGCGGTGTCGGTGTGGAAGAACATCGCTTCCTTGGCTTTGGTGTAATCGTCCCACTTGTCGAGCGAGGCGAGGTCGATCGGGCTCAGCTTCCATTGTTTGAGTGGGTCGTGCTCTCGCGACTTGAAACGTCTGAGCTGCTCACCGCGGCTGACCGAGAACCAGAGTTTGAACAGGCGGATGCCACTGCGCGCCAACATGCGTTCGAGTTCCGGCGTTTGGCGCAGAAACTCGAGGTACTCATTCGACGAACAGAAACCCATGACACGTTCTACGCCCGCACGGTTGTACCACGAGCGGTCGAACAACACGATCTCACCCGCACTCGGCAGGTGTTGGATGTAGCGCTGGAAGTACCATTGCCCGCTTTCTCGCGGTGACGGCTTTTCGAGCGCCACGACCTGCGCACCACGTGGGTTGAGATGCTCCATGATGCGCTTGATCGTGCCACCCTTGCCGGCTGCGTCACGACCTTCGAACAGGATCAGTACGCGCTCGCCACGGTCACGGACCCAGTTCTGCAGCTTCAGCAGCTCGATCTGCAACTCGTACTTGAACGCCTCATAGTCGTTGCGGCTGAGCTTGGTGCTGTAGGGGTAGATGTTGCGCCGGAACAGCTCGCGGCGTGCATGTTTGTCGAGCTTGCTGAGATCGCCTTCGAAGACCTGCGATTCCTGGGCATTCTCGGCGGCCGCGTCATTGGCGCTTTGTGTGTTGGCGACTGAATCGTTCATCCGGCTTATCCCCCCAATAATTTGCACATCACGCCATTTTGCGCCCCGCTGTGCGGTCTACGGTTGACAGGTATCAAAAACGACAGATTTGTGGTCACTCGGCGTGGTCGTACGCCCTTCTCGATGTACTCGCGAGACGGACGACAGGACGGCCGGCAAGACGCGCAACCGGTACATACCGGCGACGCTCATCGGCCGGGACGGAACAGGCCGCCGAGCCCCATATCCTCGAGAGCACCTTCCATGAAGCGTCGCACCTGCTGGGCGTCTTCCATGCGCAGTGCAGCGTGCAGCAACTGGCGTGCACGCGACACGCTGAAACTGCGCACGACCCATTTCACTTTCATGAGGCTGCCCGCGCTCATGCTCAGGCTGTCGACACCCAATCCCATCAGCAACACGGTGGCCATCGGATTGCCCGCCATCTCCCCGCACACACCGACCGGCCGGTTGAACACGCGCGCACCGCGCACCACCTGTTCCAGTGCGCGCAGCACGGCTGGATGGAGATCGTCGTAGAGGTCGGCGACACGTGAGTTGTTGCGATCGACGGCCAGCAGGTACTGGGTCAGATCGTTGGTGCCAACGGACACAAAGTCGACGCGCCGCGCCAGCTCTTCGACCAGGTAGACCGCGGATGGCACCTCGATCATCACGCCGATCTTCGGCATCGACACCGCATAGCCCTCTTCCAGCAGCTCGTCGTGTGCGCGCTTGATCAGCATGGTCAGCTCATCGACCTCGGTAACCCCGCTGATCATGGGCAGCATGATCTGCAGGTTGTCGAGATCGACCGCGGCGCGCAGCATCGCGCGCACCTGGGTCAGGAAGATCTCGGGGTGGGCCAGCGAGATACGCACGCCGCGCCAGCCGAGGAACGGGTTCTGTTCGTCGATCGGAAAGTACGGCAGCGGCTTGTCGCCGCCGATGTCGAGCGTCCTCAGGATCACGGGGCGCGGTGTGAAGGCCTCGAGCGCGCGGCGGTAGTTCATGACCTGAACGGATTCGGCAGGGAAGCGGTCGCGCACCATGAACGGCAGTTCGGTGCGGTACAGGCCGATGCCGGCGAAATCGTCGTTGCCGAGATGCCCCGTCTCGTTGATGAGGCCGGTGTTGAGGTACAGCGGAAACGCGATGCCGTCGGTCGATTCGGCCGGCAGGCCACGCAGGCTCTCGGCCTCAGCGGTGAGTTCGCGTTCTTCCTCGGCGAGGCGTTCGTATTCGGCACGCACCGACGGCGCTGGCGCGATGTACACGCGACCGCGGTAACCGTCGATGATCAACTCGCGATCCTCCATGCGGCTCACGGGCAGGTTGGTCACCCCCATGACCGCCGGCACCCCCATGGCGCGGGCGAGAATCGCGACATGCGATGAACTCGATCCCGTGGCCGACACCACGCCGACCAGGCGATCGGCGGGTACCTCGGCCAACTGCACCGCGCTGACCTCCTCACCGACCAGGATCGTGTGCTGTGGATAGACGCCGACGCGCGGGCTGTCGCTCTGCAGATGCATGAGGATGCGCCGGCCGAGGTCACGGATATCGGAAGCGCGTTCGCGCAGATACACGTCCTCCATGCCATCGAACACCTTCGCGTGCTTCTCGATGCTCTCGCGCAGCGCGCCGGGCGCCCACTGCCCCTCCTCGATCAGCGCGACCGTCTCTGTCACCAGCGTGTCGCCGCCGAGCATGAGAATGAGGGCGTCGAACAGAGCATTGTCTTCTGCCGGGATCTGTCCGGACAGGCGCTCTTTCAGGCGCCGCAGATCGTCTTCGACCGCGCCGACGGCGGCGCGGAACGATTCGACCTCGTGTTGCGTGTCGGCGACGGCACGGTCGGGAATGGCGCTGAGGTCGGCCATGCGGAACGCCACCACACCATTCCCGATCGACACCCCCGAGCTGCCGGCGCGCCCCTCGAGGTAACGCGCGCTGCGCTGTGCGGTGGTCAGCGAATCGAGCTCGCCGCTGGCCTGCGCGTAGACGATCGCACCCGCCAACTGGGCGGCAAGCGTGAACAGAAAGGTGACCTCGTCATCGAGAAACTCGCGCTGTGCCTCCTGGCGCACGACCAGCACACCCAACACCTTGCGGTTCTGGATGATCGGCACACCGAGGAAGCCACGGTAGGCCACCTCGCCCGTCTCGGTCACGCGCAGGTAGCGGCGATGCGAAGGCGCATCGCTGACGTTCAGGGGCTCGGCACGTTCGGCGACCAGGCCGACCAGACCGCGACCCAAAGGCAGGGCGACCTTGCCCACGGCCTCCTGGCGCAGACCGTCGGTCGCTGCCAGCACATGGGCCCGCGCGTCCTGGTCGGTGAGATAAACGGAACAGACGTCGCAGCGGATGGCCTGCTTCACCAGGGTCACGATCAGGCTCAGCGCACCTTCCAGATCAGGTGCCGCATTGACCTCTTTGACGATGCGGTGCAGGGTTTCGAGCATACTCACCTTGTCCGGTTGTCACACCGGGTTCTCCAGCGCGGCCTCTCGGCAGAAATTGCGGGTAGTGATTCAGCGCCGATGCTGGCGCAGAAAATTCGTGTGCGGGCGGGCCGGGGCGCCGTCGGGGAACACCAGTGGCGCCAACTCCTCGAGCGCGCGCTCGTACACGCGGCGCTTGAAATAGATCACCTCGCGCACCGGTTGCCAGTACTTCACCCAGCGCCAACTGTCGAATTCCGGCTTGTCGCAGGAATCGAGGCAGAAATCGCTCTCGCGGCAACGCACCCGCAATATGAACCAGCGCTGTTTCTGGCCGATACAGACGGGATAGGAATGGCGGCGGATAAAGCGCTTCGGCAAACGGTAGCGCAGCCAGCGGTGCGTCGATCCGAGCAGGTCGACGTGCTCGGGTAGCAGCCCGACCTCTTCCTGCAGTTCACGGTACATCGCCTGCTCGGGGGTCTCGTCCGACTTGATGCCACCCTGCGGGAACTGCCAGGCATCCTGGCCGACGCGGCGTCCCCAGAAAAGGCGGTTCTCGTCATTGCAGAGGATGATCCCCACGTTGGCCCGGAAACCGTCGGCGTCTATCACGATGAACCAGAAATCTCTTTAAACTCAACCGATTGTTCCACAGCGCGCCATGCTGCGGCAAGCTTCTGAAGCGCATAAGCTACTGCTTATAAAGGCATTCCTGTATAGTGCCGGATCCGCCAAACAGACGCTTATCCTGCCACGCAAGATGCCGCTCGCGATCTTCGACCTCGACAACACCCTGCTCGCCGGCGATTCCGATTACCTCTGGGGACAGTTCCTCGGCGAGATCGGCGCCGTCGACCGTGACGCGTACGAACGCGAGAACGAGCGCTTCTACCAGGCGTATCGCGAAGGCCGCCTCGACATCATGGAATTCCTGGCCTTTTCGCTGGCACCATTGGCCGCGAACAGCCCGCAGCAGCTTGCGACCTGGCACGCGCGGTTCATGCGCGAAAAGATCGCACCGCGCATCACCGCGGCCGCGCTGGCACTCGTCGCACGCCACCGCGACGCCGGCGACACGCCCATGATCATCACGGCGACGAATGCCTTCGTGACGGCGCCGATCGCCGCACGCTTCGGCATCCCGCACCTGATCGCCACAGAGCCCGAGCACGACGGCGAACGCTACACGGGGCGCGTCGCGGGTACGCCGAGCTTCCGCGAAGGCAAGGTCCAGCGTCTCCACGCCTGGCTCAGCGAGCACGGAGGCAACCTCGATGGCGCATGGTTCTACAGCGATTCGCACAACGATCTGCCGCTGCTGCAGGCGGTCCCCAACCCGGTCGCCGTCGACCCCGACGAACCGCTCGCCGCGCATGCGCGCGCACACGGCTGGCCAATCATCAGCCTGCTCGACGAGCGCGCGGCGGACCCGCACCGCCACGTTTGAGGTCAGCGTTTGACGCCCGGGCATCGCCGATTGCTGGCTCTCGCACTGGTCCTGGCCGTCGCCAGCCTCGCCATCGCGCTGCTCGTCGGCAGTACCGATATCCCGTCCGCCGAGGTGTTGCGGCATCTGCTCGGCGACGATGGCAGCGTGCAGGACCGCATTGTCGATCAGCTGCGCTTGCCGCGTGCCCTGACGGCGTTCGCGGTCGGCGGTCTGCTCGCGGTGGCCGGGGTGATGATGCAGGTGCTGCTGCGCAACCCCCTCGCCGACCCGTATGTGCTTGGCGTGTCGGGCGGTGCAGCGAGCGCGGTCCTCGGCGCTATGTTGCTGGCGCTCCCCGTCGCCTGGTACACCGCGGCCGCGACCGTCGGTGCACTTTTCAGCACGCTGCTGGTATTCGGTCTCACCCACGCCGGCGATGACTGGCGCAGCGAGCGCCTGCTGCTGACCGGCATCGTCGTCGCCGCCGGCTGGGCGGCACTGATCAGTTTCGTGCTCAGTGTCAGCCCCAGCGACCGCTTGCCCGGCATGCTGTTCTGGTTGATGGGCGACCTCGGCCAGGCCTCCACACCCTCCGTGCCGTTGGCGCTGCTCATCGGCGTGCTCATGCTCGCGATGCTGCGAGCACGCGATCTCAATGTCGCCACGCAGGGCATGCTGCGGGCCGCAGCACTCGGCGTCGACACCGGCCGACTGCGCCTGGAGCTCTACTTCGCGGCGGCGTTGCTCACCGCGGCGGCGGTCGCCATCGCCGGCGCGATCGGTTTCGTCGGCCTCATCGTGCCGCATCTGTTGCGACGCCTCGGCGGCAGTGACCACCGCGTACTGCTGCCCGGTGCCGCGCTGGTCGGCGGCAGCTTGCTGGTCCTCGCCGACACGGCCGCGCGCACCCTGATCCGGCCGATGCAGCTGCCGGTCGGCGTGCTCACGGCAATGATCGGTGTGCCGGTGTTCCTGTACCTGCTGCACACCAGGACTGCACGGTGACGGTCCTGCTCGAGGCGCGCGAGCTGCGTATCGAACGCGGCGAGCGGCAACTGTGCACAGCGCTCGATCTCCGCATCGAGAGCACACAGAGCTGGGCTCTGCTCGGCCGCAACGGTGCCGGCAAGACCACGTTGTTGCACACGCTGGCGGGCCTGCACATGCCCACCGCGGGATCCATCACCTGTGCAGAGCAGGCGTTGCACACACTGGCGCCGCGCGCGCGCGCGCAGCATATCGCGGTGTTGCTGCAGCACAGTGGTCCAGGTTTCGGCGCGAGCGTGCTCGAGACGGTGCTGACCGGGCGCCACCCACATCTGGGCGCGTTCAGCTGGGAAAGTCGCGACGACATCGCGATCGCGACGCGCTGCCTCGCCATCGCGGGTGTCGAAGGCCTCGCGCAGCGGCCGCTGACGACGCTGTCGGGCGGCGAACTGCGGCGGGTCGAGATCGCCCGTGTGCTCGCGCAGCAGGCGCCGCTCGCGCTGTTCGATGAACCGTTCAATCACCTCGACATCGCCCACCAGGCGGCGATCCTGCGCGCGCTGCGCACACACTGCGTCGGGCCCGCCAATGCCATGCTGATGGTGGTGCACGATCTCAACATCGCGTGGCACGCCTGCACGCATTGGCTGCTGCTCGACGGTCACGGCGGCTGGCACGCGGGGCCGCGCGACACCGTGGCAGAGCGCGTGCTGCGCGAGCCATTGCTGGGGCACCCCGTCGAGCGCCTTGGAGAGGGCGAGCGCGCCGTTTTCCGCATACCCCTGGACTAGATGCCACGCACGGCGCACGCATCTCCAGTGCCGAAAGGTGCGGGATGCGGTAGAAGCTGGCGAAGAGATGTCGCGGTAACGACCGACGCGCGCAGCGCGCCGCCGAGGTGACGGCACGCATAACCCGCGGACGCTACCGATTGCGAACGCGGTGCGTGTCACCGTTTCCCAGGGGCATCGTCGTCTGCGTCGTCGGACCCCGTCGTCCCCGGAACGACCGGGATCGGTCGGAGGCAATTGCGATTTCGTCAACCCGTCACAACTGAGTTGCCGACCGCACCACGGTCGGATGAACGCCTCGGTAACGAGACATCGCGGGTGGCAGCGGGTGTGATGCGATCGCCGGCCCGTTTTCGGCACCATCGCTAAGCGGCAGGCACGAGCGCCGCCTGTTAGAATTTGTGCATGAGCAGAAAACGCGACCGCACCAATGTCTACATCCTCCTGCTCGCCATCCTGGTTGCGGCGATCGCCGGCTATTACCTGCCGACCAAGCGCCCCGAAACAGGCGCATCGATGACGCCGAAGGAATACATCGAACTGGTCGAGAAGAAGAAGGCGCAACGCCTCAAGTACGCGGCCGAGGAAGAACAATCATCCGCGCCGGCCAGCGAGCCATTGCCGTCGTCACGTTGAGCGCTTACACAACGGCCGGCTGTCGGGATTTTCCACCGCATCGACGATCGCGTTGACCACGCTGCCGAATTCTTCCGGCGTGAGCACTTCCATGATGCGGCCCAGCAACACCGGGTCGACCTGGGCATAGATGGTGTCACCCGACGCCAGGTTCAGCACCACACCGGCCGTATGCTGGCCGCGCGCCGTGGCGTCTTCCTCGAACAAGGCCTGGTCGACGGCCATGAGTTCGTCATAGCGTTGCTCGACCGCTTCGAGCAGGACGTCGTCGATGTCTTCGGCGATTCCGACGCCGTACGTTTCGTCATCGTCCAATTCACGCGCGGCGACGCCGTGTTGCTGCAGGAAAGCGATGAATTGCTGGCGTGGCCGCGGGTCGAAGAACACGAATTCAAGCATTTCCCAGATTCCCTCGACGGCTCAGTGGCTCCGAATGACACAGGACCCGCAGCCTACCCCGTTTTTGCTGACCGGGGTCAAGTGATCACGAGTTTACCCCCATAAGAGGATGGGGATTTGTTAATAGTGGATTGAAGGCAACTTCGG
>JAGRHA010000248.1 GCA_020445205.1 Gammaproteobacteria bacterium | reverse complement strand
TGGAAAAACTGCGACATATAAACGTAATCAGATACTTAAAGGCCATTCTTTCCAAATCGCTCGACATCCGTCCGGGAGGTCCGGCAGGCGACCCAGCTCGATCCAGGGGTGTTCGGGCCCGTGGTAATCGGAGCCGGACGACGCCAGCAAGCCGAAGTCCCGGGCCAGGTGCGCCATGGAGAAATAATCATCGCGACTGTGACTGCCGGACACCACCTCGAGACCTTCACCGCCGGCAGCGGCGAATGCCGCGAGCAGCCGTCTGAGCTTGCTGCGCGTGAGCGTGTATCGGGCGGGGTGTGCAATCACCGCCTGACCGCCAGCCGACCGTATCCACTGTACCGCCTCGTCCAGGCCGGCCCACTGCCCGGCGACGAATCCCGGCTTTCCCTTGACGAGAAACTTGCGGAACACGGCGCGGACGTCGGCAGCGTGGCCATTATCCACCAGAAATCGCGCAAAGTGTGTGCGGCTTATCAGGCGGCCGTTGGACAGCGCACGCGCGCCTTCGAACGCGCCGGCATAACCCGCGGCATCGAGTCGACGCCCGATCTCCACTGCACGCCAGTCGCGAAACGCCTGCAGTCGCGTCAGGCCGTCGATCAACTGCACGTTTTCGGGGTCGATACGCAGACCGACGACATGGATCGTCGTCGCATTCCAGGTCACGGAGATCTCAACCCCGGGGACAAACCCGAGACCCAATCGCGCAGCCTCCGCAGCGGCTTCATCGAGCCCCGCGAGCGTGTCGTGATCGGTCAGCGCCATAACGCCCACACCGGCCGCCTGGGCGCGGCGCATCAGCTCGGCGGGGGCCAGGGTACCGTCGGACGCCGTCGAATGGGCATGCAGGTCGTATTGCGGATTCATCCAGGGATTCTACCAGCCGACGCCGGCCCGCAACGCCCTCCGGGACACCGCGCCCACGTGCTAACATCCGGCCGCATGAGACTACCTCCGGTCGACCTCGTCTATCTCCGTGACCAGCTCGCAGAAGTCGTAGCACTGTTGCAGGACCGATGGGAATCGTCCGCCGTCGCAGACGAGTCCGCCGATGCCCCGCGCCTGCTCGGTGATGCCGCCGCACAACTGTTCGACATGCTGAGCCTGAGTGCCCGTGACGAAGCCCTGTCGGGCATGCAACACGCAGAAACGACCACGCTCGGTGAATACGGCATGCATCTGTTCAACGAACTCGCCGAGATTGCGACGCGCCTGGAACTGCGCGAAATGCAAAACCACATCGAACTGCTCAACCTGCCGTTCGCCTTGTGGATTGCGCGCCATGGTGGCGAGATTCGCGACCTGGGGCCGGCCGTGAATGCTCTGGCCCGACTTGCAAACCGCGCGACCGAACCGCAGACGATGTCGGCGCTGTACACACATTGCTGCGAGCTGATCGAAGCCGCGAGTCCCGCCTGCGAAGAAGAGAAGCCGGGTGCGAAGCAACCACATCCGTGGCGAATGTTGCTGCTCAATCGCGCGATCGTCGCGACGCGCAGCCACAACCCCGACCTCATGGTCGCCGCGTTCGACGCGATCGTCGAACAACTGCCGGGAGAAGCACGGCGCTTCTTCTCCGAGGGCATGGAGCAGATGGGCATCATCGATTACCCGGACCATGTGCGCGAAGTCATGCAGAGCTACTACCTCGCATGCGCCCGACCGAGGCGCCTGCATTGACTTCATTCCGCGCGCCACCCACCTGGTGGGTCACACACCGCGATGCCACACCACGGCCGATCCGGCTCGCGGCGATCGTGCGTGATGGCGTGACGCGCGCTGCGTTGCGTCCGTGTCACTTTTCAATGCGGGGAAATGCATGAAGCTGCTCACTGACCTTTTCCCGGTCATCCTGTTCTTTGTCGCCTATCAGCTGTATGACATCTACGTCGCGACCGCCGTCGCGATTGCCGCGTCTGTCGTCCAGGTCGCTTACATCAAGTTCCGGCACGGCAAGGTGGAAAACGCACAATGGCTGACCCTCGGCCTGCTCGTGGTGTTTGGCGGCCTGACCCTGTTCTTGCGCGATCCGACGTTCATCAAATGGAAACCGACCGTCGTCAACTGGTTGTTCGCCGCCGCGTTCCTGCTCTCGCAATTGTTCATGCAGCGCAGCCTACTGCGTCGCATGATGGACCATGCAGTGACACTCCCCGATGCCATCTGGCTGCGCCTCAATGGCGCCTGGGTACTGTTCTTCTTCGCCATGGGGGTGATCAACCTCTATGTCGCGTACACCTACTCCGAACAAGTCTGGGTCAACTTCAAACTGTTCGGCTTTCTCGGTTTGACCATCGTGTTCATGCTGGCGCAGGGGGTGTACCTGTCGCGCCACATCGAGCCGGAAGAAACTGCCACAGAGGACCAATGACATGCTCTATTCGATCGTCAGCAACGACGTCGACAACAGCCTGATGTTGCGCAAGAGCGCGCGCCCCGCACACGTCGAGCGCCTGCAGCAATTGCAGGATCAGGGCCGACTGGTGCTGGCCGGTCCCTCGCCTGCGGTCGACAGCGATGACCCGGGCGACGCAGGTTTCACCGGCAGCCTCATCGTTGCCGAGTTCAGCGACCTGGCTGCGGCGCAGGCTTGGGCCGACGCAGATCCCTACGTCGAGGCCGGCGTCTACGCGTCGGTCGTCGTCAAACCCTTCAAGCAGGTATTCCCGAAGTGACGCGTCACCACCGACTGATTGCCGCGATCCGTGCCCTCGCCTTGGCCGGCGCCTTTATCGGCACTGCCCATGCGGCCGACGACGAGCTCTCACAGACCCTGGTCACGATCGACGACTACCCGATCACAGCCCTGCACCTCGCCCTGTTCGCGAGTCAGACCGGACGTGAACCGGAACAGGAAGAAGAGCAGATCCGCATCCTCAACGAGGTCGTGAACAATTTCATGATCGCCCGTTCCACCGAGGGCCAGGCACTCGCGGCACGCCCGGAGGTGTCGACAGCGCTCGAAGTGGCGCGCGCACGTCTGCTGACACAGGCCTTCGTACGCAGCGAGATGGAGAATGCGCCTGTCGACGAGGCGCAGATCAAGGCGATTTACGATGCCGAGTACGCCAATCTTGCGCACAAGGAGTTCAAGGCACGGCACATTCTGCTCAATAGCCGTGATGCCGCGGCCGAGACGATCAAAGCACTCGACGGTGGGGGTGATTTCGCCGCATTGGCGACACAGCATTCGATCGGTCCTAGCAAAAGTGTCGGCGGCGACCTCGGATGGTTCGAACCCGACGCAATGGTGCCTGAGTTTTCCGCCGCGATCGAAACGCTGACTGACGGCAGCTACAGCAAGGAACCGGTCAAGACGCAGTTCGGCTGGCACGTGATTCTGCGCGAGGAAAGCCGCGACGTTGCCGCACCGGCATTCGACAGCGTGCGCAGCGAAATCGAACAGCGATTACGCCAGCAGCATGTCGCGCAGCTGATCTACGACATCCGCCAGCGTGCCAAGGTCGAACTCGGCACACCCGAAGAAGGAAAGTAGCGCGCGGCGCGCACCGGGACGTGCCTGTTGTCCCGGTGGCTGCGGTCGCTGTCCCGGTGAGCAGGGACCGCGTCGAGAACAGCCGGCCC
Organism: Gammaproteobacteria bacterium; assembly: GCA_020445205.1. GTDB lineage: Bacteria > Pseudomonadota > Gammaproteobacteria > Chromatiales > Chromatiaceae > Thiosocius. The sequence goes on along the minus strand of JAGRHA010000248.1, from coordinate 11,342 downwards.
CGCACTCGATGTCAGGCCGGATGCGCGTGAGGAATCAGCGAGTCGGAAGCCTTGCGGTGTTTGCCCGCCGGCGGCCGCCCGCACGTCAGCGCGTGGCCGAAGCCGTCAATCGTCGCTCTTCTCGCGCTTGCCGATACGTGCCATCGGCACGACGTCGGCGGCACGTTTCTCATCGCTGAAGTAAGGCCGTTCCTGGGCCAGCCCAGCCGCATCGGCAAGTTCGCGCTCGCGCAGCGAGATCAGGCCGAGACAGTTGCGGACATCCTGGATGGTCTGATCGGACAGCGGGTGTTTCATCGCCCGACTGGGCGGCGTCGTATCCTTGATGATCTGCGCCAAGACTTTGCGCATGACCATCAGGATTTCACGTTCCTTCTTGCTCACATCGTCGGACATACCGGTACACCTCTGCTATTCGAGGTGCGTAGGGTAACCGATTGGCGGCTCGGGAAACCACGCAGGCTGCACCGCATTCGCGCCCACCGGCGCCGCTGCGCCTACTTGAAGATCGTGTCGATGGAGAACCCTTCCTGCTCGAGAATGCCGCGCAGACGTTTCAACGCGTCCATCTGGATCTGCCGCACGCGCTCGCGGGTCACGCCCAGTTCGTTGGCGACTTGTTCCAGCGTCGAGTTCTCGTAGCCATGCAGACCGAAACGTCTTTCCACCACTTCACGCTGTTTCTCGTTGAGCTTGCCCAACCATTCGTCGAGGTGGCCGGACAGATCGTCGGCCTGAATGTGCTCTGTCGGGTCGGTCGCGTTCTCGTCGGCAATGGTGTCGAGTAGTGGCTTGTCCGCATCCTTACCGTACGGCGTATCCACGGAGGTGACACGTTCGTTGAGGCCCAGCATCCGCTTGACCTCCTCGATCGGGCGATCGAGCAGATCGGCGATTTCCTCCGCCGTGGGTTCATGATCGAGGGTCTGCGTCAGCTGGCGCGCCGCGCGCAGATAGACGTTGATCTCTTTGACCACATGGATCGGCAGACGAATCGTTCGCGTCTGGTTCATGATCGCGCGCTCGATGGTCTGGCGGATCCACCAGGTCGCGTAGGTCGAGAAGCGGAAACCACGCTCGGGGTCGAACTTTTCGACAGCGCGGATGAGGCCGAGATTGCCCTCTTCGATGAGATCGAGCAGCGCCAGCCCGCGATTCATATAGCGGCGCGCAATCTTGACCACGAGGCGCAGGTTGCACTCGATCATTCGACGCCGTGCCGCGGCGTCACCTTTCTGCGCGAGACGCGCGTAATAGACTTCTTCCTCGGCCGTGAGGAGTTTGGAAAAGCCGATCTCGTTCAGGTACAGCCGGGTGGCATCGAGCTGGCTTTCGGGGATCTCTCCCGCGGCGTAGCGATGGTCGGGGTCGTCTTCGCTGTCGCTGTCACTGTCGCTGTCGGTGGATGCCTTCGGGTCTTCGTCGACATCATCGTCGAGTTCACCTTCGTCCAATGCCTCGACGTCGTCTTCAACGTCCAACTCCACCTCGTCGCGCTTTGCCGGCATGCCCCCTCCATCACATCAGAATGAGTCGACGAAGACAGTGCGCCACATTGCGATCAGCGTCTCGGCAACAACCTGATCGGATCAACGGGCTTACCGTCTCGTCGAATCTCAAAATGCAAAAGTGGGACACCCGTGTTGGTGTTCCCCATCTCTGCGACCTTTTGCCCTTTGGTGACCTGGTCACCTTCGGCAACCAGAATCTTCCTGTTATGCCCGTAGGCACTCAGGTAATTTTCGTTATGTTTGATGATGATAAGCCGGCCGTATCCGATCAGTCCACTACCGCTGTAAACAACTTTGCCAGACTCCGCCGCCTTCACGGCATCGCCTGCTCGACCTGCGATCTTGATTCCACTGCGCAGCGGATCGGCACCATCGAATCCTGACGTAATCCTTCCCGTCACTGGCCATGACCACGCAAGTGTGCGCTCGCTTGGCGGCGGCGTTGTGCGTGGCGGCGGTGTTGCGGGTGGACGTGGTTGTTTACGTACCGATGCGCTCGGTGGCGGGGGCGGCACGTGCACTGCAGACGGGGCGCGCAGAACCAGCGTTTGTCCGGCGTAGATGCGGAAAGGCGGACGCAGTCCGTTCCAGCGCGCGATCGAACGGTAATCGATACCCTTCTCCCATGCGATACCGTAGAGCGTGTCGCCGCGTTGCACACGATATTCCCCACTCGGAACGATGGGCCCGGGACGTGGCGCGACCGGCACCCGCGTCTGACTGGGTGGGCGACTGCCTCGTGTCTCTACGGGTGCGCGCCAGCTCGCCGTACATCCGGCAAGCATCACGAGGATAGACGTCAGGATGAGTGCCCTGCGTACGTCTGCGCCGGCCGGGAGCGCCGCTGCGCGTGCTGCAATGCGGTCGTTGTCGTACGCCAATGTCGCCCGCCGTTTACGTTGACTCCGTCAGATGCGATACACCAGCACTATGAGCAGCACCGCAATGACCGTCAACCATCCCAGCCAATCGATCCAACGGTGCAACTTGGCTTCCATGCTCTCGCCGCCCCAAGCCATCAGCAGGCTGACGAGGTAGAAGCGCAATCCTCTCCCGACCATCGACGCAATGACAAAGGGGATGAATGACATGCTGACCATGCCGGCAGTGATGGTGAATACCTTGTACGGAATCGGCGAAAAGCCCGCAGCAAAGATCGCCAGGAACCCCCAGCGATCGAACCACTGCTGCGCCAGGGCGAAGTGCTCACTATAGCGACTGCCCTGCAACCACGGTTCGACGAGATCCAGGGCGAACATGCCGATGGCGTAGCCGAGAATACCCCCGAGCACCGAGGCCAGCGTCGTCAGCGTCGCGAACCACATCGCGCGACGTGGCTGCGCCATGCTCATTGGCGCCAGCATGACATCGGGCGGGATGGGGAAAAACGATGATTCGGCGAAACTGAGCCCACCGAGGTACCACGGCGCCCTCGGATCCCGCGCCCAGCGCATCGCACGCGTGTACAAGGACGAAAAAAGTTTCACTCAACACACCCCGCCGAGCAGCGGTACGAACGCCACACGCTCGAGCATTTCGCGTTCGTAACCATCGTCAGTACGCAGCACGCGCACCAACACCTGTTGGTCACGTTGTCCGACAGGCAGCACCATGCAACCGCCAGGGCGCAGTTGCTCGACCAGCGCCAGCGGAATGCCCTCCGGCGCAGCCGTAACGATGATGCCATCGAACGGTGCGTACTCCGGGAGTCCCATGCCGCCATCGGAATGCTTGGTAACGATATTGCGAATGTTCAGGGCCTGGAAACGTCGTCGCGCCTGGTCCAGTAGCGTCTTGATCCGCTCGGTGGTGTAGACACGGCGCACCAACGGCGCCAACACCGCCGTCTGGTAGCCTGAGCCCGTGCCCACTTCGAGAACGTTTTCCAACGGCCCCGGCTCGAGCAACGCCTCGGTCATGCGCGCGACGATGTAAGGTTGAGAAATCGTCTGATTGTTGCCGATCGGCAACGCCGTGTCTTCGTAAGCCCGACTGGCCAACGCCTCGTCGACGAAAAGATGGCGTGGTGTCTCGCGGATACGCTCCAGCACGCGGGCGTCGCGGATACCCTCGTCGCGCAGGCGCTGGATCAGGCGTTCCCGCGTGCGCGCAGATGTCATGCCGATGCCGATGTGCTGGGGACTCACAATGGTCCCTCGAGCCACGCCGACAACGCCGGCAGCGCCTGATGGCGGGTGAGATCGACCTGCAGCGGGGTGATCGATACAAAACCGTTGCGCACGGCGTGAAAGTCCGTACCCGGGCCCGCGTCCTGCTCGGCACCGGCGGTGCCAACCCAGTAGATCGGTCGCCCACGCGGGTCCTCTGCCTTGACCACGGGTTCCGCCTTGTGACGATGACCGAGGCGCGTGGCCAGCATCCCCTGCAGCTCGTCGTAAGGCAGGTCGGGCACGTTCACATTGAGGATGGACTCGGGCGGCAGGCCGTGTGCGCACAGCCGAGCGACCAGTTCAGACGCGACGCGCGACGCAGTGGCGAAATGACGGGGCGTGTGCGACGCGATCGATACCGCCATGGCGGGATAACCAAGAAAACGCCCCTCCGTCGCCGCCGCGACGGTCCCCGAATACAACACGTCATCTCCCATGTTGGCGCCCGCGTTGATGCCCGACACGACCATATCCGGCTCGTCGTGCAGCAAACCCGTAATCGCCAGATGCACGCAATCCGTGGGGGTACCCTCGACACGGATGAAACCGTTTTCCATGGTTGCGGCACGAATCGGTTGTTCGAGTGTCAACGAATTGCTGGCGCCGCTGCGGTCGCGGTCTGGCGCGACGACGATGCAGTCCGCCGTGGACGACAACGCGCCGTGTAGCGCCTTGAGGCCCGGCGCCTGATAACCATCGTCGTTGCTGAGGAGAATTCGCATTCCGATCTGTACTGATTCCGGCGTCTGCTTCCTGCCGGTTTGGCGGTGCCTGATGATACTTCAATCCGCATCCGCCCTCATCTTGCGCGATCACGCCGAAGCCGTTTCAATCCGTCTCATGAATGGGAACGACGACAACGACGAGGACGACGACGCTTTTCGCGCCGCGATGCATGACGTTGCGCCCATCGCGGACGGGCGCCCGGCTCCCTATCGCAAGCGGCGACGCCCGCAACCACTCAATCTTCCGGTCGGTGACGAAGCGCAGGACGATCTCGCCGACCTGGCGATCGAGACGCCGGAATTTCTCGAATTCCGCCGCCCCGGAATCCAGCACCGCGTATTCCAGGACCTGCAACGCGGCGTCATCGAGGCCCAAGGTACGCTCGACCTGCACGGTATGCGCGTCCACGAGGCACGACCCGCTCTGTTACGTTTTCTCGCCCACAGCCTCGCCCGCGGGCGCCGTTGCGTGCGCATCATCCACGGCAAGGGGCGCGGTTCTGGCGCACAACAACCGGTGCTGAAACAGAAGACCAACCAATGGCTGCAGCAGCGCGAGGAAGTGCTCGCGTTCGTGACCGCCCCACGCTGGGATGGCGGCACCGGTGCCGTCTACGTGCTGTTGTCTGGTAAACACCGGCAGCCCTGACGACACGGCGAATCAGGCACGCGCAAGCACAATTTCGCGCAGGACACTGGTGGCATAGCTTCCCGTGGCCAGCGCAAACTGCAGCTTCAGATCCGTATCGGCCCACTGCCACTGCAGCCCGTCGACAGTCAGCCGCAATGCACGTCGATCTTCATCCAACCCGTTACGCGCGAGCGCATCGACCCAGTCCTGCCAGGGTTCGAGTACGGATACTTCCAGATCGAGCACGGCATCGGTGGCCGACAGGCTGCGGCTGCGGCGGCCACACAAGGGTGCGCTGGGGTGGATGTCCATCAGCGCCAACCGTTCGGGAATCGACGAGTCTTCGGGATCGAAGGCGAATTGGCGGCCAGCGCCGGCGAGCAGCAGGACATCACCGCTGCCGGCACTCGCCCAGCTGTGTTGTTCGACCCGGCGCGCGAGGACGAGGTTGAACAGGTGTGCGCGTGCGGCCGACAACAGCAGGCCACGCAATTCGCGCTTGATGCGCGTGCGGCGTCCGGCAAACAGGTCGGCGACCTGCGACAGGTTGCCGCCTTCGTGGCCGAAACGCTGGCTGCCGAAGTAATTCGGCACCCCTTGTTCGCGCAGCGCGTGCAGGCGCGCCTCGGCCACGTCGCGATCACCTTCTACGTCCTTTACGGTGATCTCGAATCGATTGCCGCGCAGACTGCCACGGCGGATCTTGCGGTCGTGGCGTGTTGCCTCCAAGACCTCGAGCGATTCATCCAACAGCGGCGTCCAGTCGGGTGACTCGCGGCCTGGAAGATGAACGCTGAATGCCTGCGTCGCCACGGCCTGGCGGTCTTTGAGCCCGGCGTAACCCACTGCGACCTGCGACACGCCGGCCAGTCGCGCCAGCGCGCGTGCGACATCGTGCGTATTGCGATCGCGCTTGCGGACAACCAGGAATGCATGCTCACCGCTGCCGGTGGGCGCGTAGCCCAACACTTCCTCGACAACGAAGTCCTCGGGTGTGGCACGCAGGCGGCCGGTCAATGGTGGCGTACCGTTGGCCGTCGGCAGGAACAGGGTCGGATCCCCCTGCGGCAGCAGATCGGCCATCACATCACGCTGAGCAGGACCACCGCGTGCGCCGCGATACCTTCACCGCGCCCCGTGTAGCCCATACGTTCAGTGGTCGTCGCTTTCACGTTCACACGCTCACGCGACACGCCCATGTCCGGTGCAAGAAGCGTCACCATCGTGTCGATATGTGGGCCCATGCGCGGTGCCTGCGCAATGATCGTCGCGTCGAGATTCTCCACACGCAGTCCGCGTTCGGCCAGGCTGTCGCGCACCCGACGCAAGAGGATGCGACTGTCGATGCCGCGATACTGCGCATCACTGTCGGGGAAATGCCGTCCGATGTCGCCAAGACCCGCCGCACCGAGAAGCGCATCGCAGATGGCATGGATCAGCACATCGCCGTCGGAGTGCGCTTCGAGGCCGCGTTCGTACGGAATCCTCACACCACCGATGGTGACGAAGTCACCATCGCCAAACCGATGGGCGTCAAAGCCGTGTCCAATGCGCATAAGAACCCACCACCCAGACAAACACCGAGAACGGAGCGCGATTCTATCATCGCGAATAGCAGTACACTCCCGGCATGCACCTGTTCGATTCGCACTGTCATCTCGATGTCGAGGAATTCGACACCGACCGCGCGCAAGTCCTGCACACGGCACGCGCCGCCGGCGTGGCAGAGCTGTTGATTCCCGCGGTGAAACGCGACACCTGGCAAAGCCTGCTTGATTTCTGTGCCGGCGACGACCGTCTCTACCCTGCGCTCGGACTGCATCCGGTGTATCTCAGCGAGCACCGACTGGCCGATGTCGATGCGCTCGCCGAGGCGGTCGCTCGTGTACGTCCGGTCGCGATCGGTGAGATCGGTCTCGACTGGTACGTGCGCGAGCTCGACCGGGAACGACAGCAGCAGCTATTCGAGGCACAACTCACTGTGGCCGAGGCAAACCGGCTGCCGGTGATCCTGCATGTGCGCAAGGCGCACGACGCCATGTTGCAGACCCTTCGCCGATTCGACCTCTGCGGTGGTATCTGTCATGCGTTCAATGGCAGCGAGCAACAGGCATCGCAATACATCGACAAGGGCTTTTGTCTCGGGCTGGGCGGCATGATCACCTTCGAGCGCTCGACGCGGCTGCGTCGTCTCGCGATACAACTGCCGCTCGACTCGATCGTACTCGAGACCGATGCGCCGGACATGACGGTGGCGTCGCACCGTTTCGAACGCAACAGCCCCGCGTACCTGCCGGAAGTCTGCACGACGTTGGCGACACTACGAAAGATGGACCCGGCCGACATCGCCGATCAGACCACGCGCAATGCGCGGCGGGTGCTGTCACTGGTCGATTGAACTGATGGGTCCCACCCCGCGGCGCACCGTGCCCATTCAGCACGCTGCCAGCGCAGAAGCCACTCGTGGCTAAGTGCTAGGTTTCGCTCTCCTGCAACCCGCAATGGCGACTGGCGACCGCCAACGCCATGCAAGATCGCGAAGACTTCCCGGGGCGCTTTGGCAGCCCCGAGAAGACGAGAAAGGAGACCCGGTCACATGAAGGTGTACTTGTAACGCAGCCCGACGAAAGTCGCCGATTGGCTCGGGTCATACACGACCATCGTGCCATCGTTGGTCGTCCCGTACACGAAGGGCGAACCGTCGCTGAACTGCCACGTCCAGTCATCGCTCTTCCAGATCTCGTGTACGACATCGAAGCGCAGTGCCGATTGCTTGTCGATCGCGTAGTCGGCGAACAGGCTGATCTTGGTCGAACGGTTCACAATGTCATCGAGCGGCGACACGTTGGCCAGATAGTAAGCCGGCGGGATATTGTCATCATATTCGCTCGTCGTACGCGTCCATTCGATATCGGCACCCACCTTGGTCCGCGAACTGATCTTGCCATCGAGCCCCAAGCCCAACGAGATGCCCGTATCGGTCAGATGTGCCGTGCGATCAGTGTCGGCCAAGCCGCCGATATTGGTATCGTGATAATTGCGCTGGGTGGCTTTCGAGCGGTCCCAGGACGCCCAGGCTGCCATGTGCCAATTGTCATTGAATGCATAGTCGGCATCCACGGAGAACAGGCGCGCACTGCCTTCGGTCAACCCGTAATCGACCGACGCCGGCCCCTCGTAGCGATCACGTGACGCTTCGGCGTTGAACTGCAAGCCGAGACTCTCCGTCGCCGCCCAGTCGACGGTGGCGCGGACCTTGTTGCGCTTGCGGTCTGCGATGTTGATGGGACTGATCAGGCTGTCGGCCGTCAAGCCATCGGAATGGATCGCGGGCGAGAACGACGAGCCGTCGCGGTCGCTGTGCGAAAGCGACAATGCGCCGTTGACCGTCTCCGAAAGCGACTTGCGCAGCTGCGCACGGTAGGTCAGCTCGTCGACGCGCGAACGGAACGGCACATAACGCTCGGCGGCATATTGCGGCACGCTGCGGTCCTGGGTCTTGTAGTCGACGCCACCGATGACACTGTAGCCGTCACCGAGTCGATAGGTTCCCTCGAGCGTGCCCGAGATCGTCTCATAGCTCATGGGCGTACTGTGGACCCCCGTGCCCGCCGTCACGACCAGCCACGCGGGCGTCTGGTCGTCGACGTCGTGATAGCGCAGGTTTGCGACGAGGCTCAGCATGTCAGTCGGCTGTGCGGTGAGGCCGAGCTGCACGAGCGTCGTGTTGATCTCGCCATCGAGTTTCGACGGCGCGATGGCAGCCGCCAGCCCTGGGATATCGGACGTCGGCAAGTGTTCGTTCTGTGTCGCGTGGGTGTAGGAAACCCTGAACGTACCGCGCGTCGTTGGCGTGAAATTGTAGCCGCCGTTGAGGTAGAACTGGTGCGCCTCGTTGTCCATCGGCAACGACAGGTAGAACTGCGAACCCGGTGCCGCCAGGCCACGGTAGGTCGTCACCAGGTCGTTGTCATTCTCGAACCAGCTACCGTAGTAACCGCCCGTGAGCTGGAACTCCTTGCCGGCGTACTCGAGCAGGACGTCTACCTGCCGCGTCGTACTATCGATGGGTTCCGCCGCAAACTCCGCCTGGCCACCGCGTCCCCAGTGTCGATCACCCTCCTTCGTCTCATTGCGATAGTCGACCTTGAAGTTGAGGTTCGGTGACAGGTACTTGAAGAAATCGAGGCCGATCGCTTCGCGCTTGGTGTCGAGTACGACATCGTCGCCCGTGCCGGGGACATAACCATCTGCGGGCGCGGGTACCGCCTGTGTTTCGGTCCCCAAACCGGACATACCCGTGATAATCGTGTACTGGGCATATCGCGGAATCTGGTTGAAGCTGAAACCCACACCCCAATTGCCCTGCCGTTCATAGCGCAGCTTCACATCACGATTGTCGATGCCGAGATTGCGCGCCTTCGCCGTTATCCACGTACCCGTGTCATCGTCGCGCAGGCGGATATCCGCGTCGAACAAGGCGATGGTCTCGTCATCGCGCAGGCCGTCGAAGATGCCGTATTGCTCGCGTGTCCCACTCCAGTGCCCGACGCCCAGCGAGATGCTGCTGCTGGGATTGATCAGCAGATCGACCTCTTCGTCGCCGGTGTCGGCCGCGTAGCCAGACGTTGCCGCCACGGCGCTCGCGAGGGCAGTCAGTGCAAATGTCTTTGTGCCATTTTCATGTTCTTCCCCTCGGATGATCAGCGACGGAAACGTCCGGCGGTGGCACTGTTCTGCGTGCTGTTGCCGCCATGGATGTTCGTGTGGCAGTTCAAACAACCGCGTGCGACGCTGCCCATCTCACGCGAGCTCGTGGAGCGAGCGTTGGGCAGTCCGGGCAGTTGCGAGGGATGGCTCGTGTGGCTGTGACATTCCTGACACAGGTACGGTGGCCGGTACTTCAGCAGATTCGCCACGATGGTCCCGTGCGCGTTGTGGCAGATCGTGCAGTCTTCCGTCACAGGCTGGTGGTTGTGCACGAAAGGTCCGCGCTTTTCCATGTGGCACGCGTAACAGGTCTCGTTGACGCTGTCGCGCTTGAGCTGTTTGGGACCCGCCGAACCATGCGGATTGTGGCAATCGGAACAGCCCATCTGCCCTTCGAGCACCGGATGGTGTGACGGTCGATGTAGCTGCGCACGTTGTTCTTTGTGGCAGGCGAAACAGACTTCCGTCTGTTCGTCGGTATCGCGTACCCGGTCGTGGTCGGTGTGAACCTGATGGCAGCTCGTACAGGCAACATCGCGCGTCGCGTGGGTGCTGCCACGCCAGAACATCTGCTGGCCGCCCTGATGACAATTCAGGCAAGCACGATTGCGTTCCGCCACCGGCGTCAGCGCGTAGTCGAGTTCGCCGTCGACCCGCTGATCCGCCGGTACTCCGGACTTCATGTCGCGGTAGGAGATATCGGGTTTGGGGCGACTCTTGTCGGACTTGCTGCTCGCGTGGTCCTCACTGTCGCCGTGGCAGCTCGTACAGCCGGGCGTGCGGCTGTCCGCGACCACGCCGTGACGCGTCTTACCGATCGCGAGTACGGGGTAGGCCTCAGACTCGTCATGGCATTTGGTACAGACCGCATCGCCGATCAGCACCATGTCTTTGGCGAATTTTTGTTTCGCCGGTGGTTCGGCAGCGCCGACACCGGTATGGCAGACGACAAACAACCACGCGCACAACAGCCGTGCGCACACGCGACGCAGATCGCTCATCGATACTCCCCATTGGTAGTGGCCCTTGGTGCGAGCCGACAGTTAAACCGCGCGGAGTACGACAGGATCTGCCGTGCGGGCCGTGCCCCCGCGAGGGCCCGGCGTTTATGTTCTTCATTTCTCCCGATTAATCTGGATTAAAAATTTGACTGTCAATCAAGCCCGCCACGAATTGGCGTTTCCCATTTTTCGGAAAATGTGTGTCGCTGCCGGGCACTCGTGGACATCGACGTCATGGCCATCGACCCGGTAGGGAGATTTTTCAGTGAATATGCAGGAGGCAGATGCGTACGGCATGGCGCCCTGCCCCAACGGAAAGTGGTCTACGACGCATCGCCGGCCAAAACGCCAAAATGTCCGTCTGCATGCACTTGCCAATGGCGTGCCGCATGCGTGCATGGTCGCGTGGTGTCGAGCACGTTGGGACATATTCACGTTCGCATGACAATGCGACGTGACGATGGGTGGCTTAGCGCGCCGGCAATTGCTGGCAGAACTGCTGTTCGAGGTAATAGGCGGCCAGCGCCAGGTCTTCGGGACGCGTGATCTTGATGTTGTCCGCGTGCCCCTCGACCATGATGGGCCGATGCCCG
>JAGRHA010000247.1 GCA_020445205.1 Gammaproteobacteria bacterium | reverse complement strand
GCTGAGGTTCTACCATTGAACTACACCCGCATCACTCGAACGCCAGACCCGGCGGCGCAGCTGGCAAAAGCGCGGCCACCGCAATCTCCGACCGCGGCATTGCCGCGGGAGCGCAAAGCCCGAGCGCCACGGAGCATCGCATCCGATCTCCGGCGCTTCGCGCCCGCGTCAAACCGATTTTTCGGTTCGCATCCCCACCGAACACGACGTTGGGAGGATTTTCAACAACTTGGTGGAGGGGGGAGGATTACTCCACGCCTCCGGCGTTCCGCCCTCCGGGCCGCCGCGCTCACGCGGCGTTCTCCGGCGCTGCGCGCCTGCGTCGAACCTCTTTTCGGTTCGTGCCCTCCCCCCGAACATGACGTTGGGAGGATTTTCAACAACTTGGTGGAGGGGGGAGGATTCGAACCTCCGAAGGCTGAGCCGTCAGATTTACAGTCTGATCCCTTTGGCCGCTCGGGAACCCCTCCGAAAAAGAGGCGGTATTCTGTGGGAACGCCAAGATGCTGTCAACCGGCTGTTTGCCTGAGCAAAACGTGGCGCGCGTCTCGGATGTCGCCGTGTAGTGCCGTGCTAGCATCCCAGCCTGCACCATGTCGGGGCGCACCAGCTGCTGGACACCGACCACCTTGGTCGCCACGGCTGTGCGTCGCCCACCTAAGAATAAGGAACACACCCCAGCATGAAGATCACGGTTTTTGGTAGCGGTTATGTCGGTCTCGTCAGCGGCGCCTGCCTCGCCGAGGTCGGCAACAAGGTGATGTGTGTCGACGTCGATCCCGCCAAGATCGACCTGCTCAACAGCGGCGGCATGCCCATCTACGAACCCGGGCTCGCCGAGATGGTGCGGCGCAACAGCGAAGCGGGGCGACTGCGGTTCACAACGGACGCCAAAACCGGCGTCGATTTCGGCCAGATCCAGTTCATCGCCGTCGGCACGCCGCCCGACGAGGATGGCTCTGCCGACTTACAGTACGTCCTCGCCGTCGCCGAGTCGATCGCCGAGCACATGCAGGGCTACAAAGTCGTGGTCGACAAGTCGACGGTCCCAGTCGGTACGGGCGACCGGGTCGCGGCGCGTATGCGCGAAACCCTGAGCAAACGCGGCGTCGACTTCGCATTCGACGTGGTCTCGAATCCCGAGTTCCTCAAGGAAGGTGCGGCAATCGCCGACTTCATGAAACCCGACCGCATTGTCGTCGGCACGGAAAGTCCGCGCGCCATCGACGCGATGCGCCAGCTTTACGCCCCGTTCAATCGCAACCACGAGCGCTTGCTGCTGATGGACACACGCTCGGCCGAGCTGACCAAGTATGCCGCGAACGCGATGCTGGCAACGAAGATCAGCTTCATGAACGAGCTATCAAACCTCGCCGAAATCCTGGGTGCAGACATTGAAAAGGTCCGCGTCGGTATCGGCTCGGATCCGCGCATCGGTTTTCAATTCATCTACCCCGGCTGCGGTTACGGCGGATCCTGCTTTCCGAAGGACGTGCAGGCACTGGAAAAAACTGCCATGGGCGTCGGCTACGCGCCACAACTGCTGAACGCTGTGGAGGCTGTCAACAATCGCCAGAAGCAGACCCTGTTCCGCAAGATCAGTGAATTTTTCGGCGGCGACCTGAACGGCAGAACCGTTGCCCTCTGGGGCCTGGCGTTCAAACCCAACACGGACGACATGCGTGCCGCACCGAGCCGCACGCTCATGGAGTCACTGTGGGAAGCGGGCGCCCGGGTGCGCGCCTTCGACCCGGTCGCACACGAGGAAGCGCGACGCATTTATGGCGCACGCGATGACTTCACCATCTGTGCGACAGCAGATGAAGCCATTGAAGATGCAGATATTCTTGCCGTCGTCACGGAGTGGATAGAGTTCCGCAGTCCGGATTTCGACGAAATTCGTGACAAACTCCGCCACCGCGCCATTTTCGACGGCCGCAACCTCTACGACCCCCGCGTGGTATCCGCGGCCGGCCTCACGCACTTCAGCATCGGCCGGCGCGCGCACACCCCCGACTGACATCACGCCTCGTCGCGGGGCCGATCGGCCCCGCTACCGTCGCGATTCCTTGATACATATCATTGTCTCGCATTGGCGCAATGCGTTGTGCCACGGTACTATCAGCCAGCCAAGCCGTTGAAACAGAAAAAAAACACGAGGCTTCGTCACGGTCCTTCGCCGTCGACGAACCATTGGCCCGGCAGCAGTAACTAGAAAACAACGATCACGTGTCGGAAATCCGGCACCTGACCCCCCGTGTGACCGCACCACCCGTGCGCAGAGAGGAACCACATATGCACAAAACGATGAAGGCCAGCGTTGCCGCCTTTGCCCTGACCGCCACAGTTTCGTTCAACGCCATCGCCGGCGTACCCAAGGACCTCCCCTATCCTTCGGGTGGCAACCTGACCGCAGACCAGATCGCAGACCAGGTCTATTTCGTCAACCATTTCTACGCTTTCAAAAACTACGCGATCACCGAGAAAGACAAAGACATCACGGTGCTGCTGATCAAGGCCGAAGGCAAAGATCCGACCACGATCACGCTCGAACGTTTCCTCAACAATGACTACGCCGGCGGCGATGTCATCAACGCCGAAGACTTGGCCATCTTCCGCTCGGGCAAACTCAAGGGCACGGGCATGCTGATCACCGACTACTCCGACGATGCGAAAAGCCAGTCGTACATGATTTGGCTGCCGGCGCTGCGCAAGATCCGCCGCTTCGCCCAGCCAGCACACGACGACGCATGGGGCGGCTCGGATTTCACCTTCGGTGACGTCACCCTGCGCAAACCGCTGCACGAATCACACGAACTCCTCGGCAAGGAAACCTTCAACGACTGCCTTGGTTTCATGGCGCTGGGCGCCGACGAGCAGAACCGCTACACCAAAGACCTTCCGAGCGCGGGCGCCTGCGACCACAAGGGCAAGGAAGTCTACAAATTGAAGTCGACTACGAAGTTCGAGAACTGGTGGTACGACTATCGCGTTTCCTACGTCGACGCCAAGACCTTCGCCGACTACCGCACGGAATACTTCAAAGGCGCCGACAAGGTCAAAGTCATCGATCGCAACTGGGTTCCGCTTGGCAAGAGCGATGATCCGCGTGCGCTGGGCTGGGGCTACTGGTACGGCAAGACGCTGGCTACCGGCAACCAGACCTGGGCCGTGATTCCGAAAGCCGTCAACGCCGTCGATGCGACGTACGACGCCGACTGGTGGTCGGAAAAGACGCTGCGCAAGATCAAGCGTTGATCGCACACGCTTCATAACGACAAGAGCCGGGGCCACGGTCCCGGCTCCGATTCAGATAACGACACCGTAATCGCTGGGGAGTCTTTCCATGTTCTGCAAATCACCTTTGAGGCTGGCTATCGCCGCCATACTGGCTGTACCGGTTGCTGCACAAGCAGAAATCGAGGTCAGCGCCGAATTGAAGAATGAAACCGCCGTGTACGCCCGCGGCGGGCAAGTCACGGGCGAAGCGAAGTCCACTCTAGACAACGGCGACCACGACGCCGGCAGCCTGATGAAGTTCGAGAACTCCGCTCGTATCTTCCTCAACGGCGACGTCGGCGAAAGCAGCTCCTGGCACGCCGAGATTCGTCCTGTCATCGATACCGAGGGCACCACCGCCGACTACAAGTACCACCGCAGTTACACGCAGAACGACTATCTGCGTGAACTGTACGTTGACACCAGCCTCGGTGGTTGGGATCTCCGCCTCGGTAAACAACAGGTGGTGTGGGGTACGGCCGACGGCATCAAGCTGCTCGACATCATCAACCCGACAGACTTCCGCGAACTCAACCAGAACGCGTTCGAGGACTCACGCATTCCGGTGTGGATGATCAACGCCGAACGCAACATCGGTGAGCGTGGCAACATCCAGGTGATCGTTTCGCAGGCCGAGACCAACAAGGTCGCGGGTCTGTGGACTCAAGATGACAATGCGACACGCAGCACGGTTGCTGCAGGCGCCTCACCCACCGGACTTGTGTTTACCGGCAACGGTCAGATCAACGGCCAGGACACCGGTCACCCGTTCATCATGCGCGGTGTCGATGTCATCACTGGCGGCGTCAATGGCTTTTTCAATATGGGCGCGGCGTTCGGCGGTGTCATCAACACGTTTGGCGGATTCAACCCGCTGGCGCTCAACTTCCTCAATCCCGGCGGCGTGTTCAACCCGGCGGCCGGAACGCCAGAGGCGGTTACCGTGGACGGTTTCGTTAACACGCCGGCAGCGTTCCTTCCCGCTGCGTGTGGCGGATTCGGCGCAGGTGCCAACGGCGCGGTGTGTCTCGAGGCCTTCACCGAAGCCACAAACATGAACATCACGAACCTGATCGATGTGAATCCGGCGGCCGCGACCGTAGGCGCATCGGGTTGGAACGTGACCAAGCCCAATTCGGCATGGGAGCACTTCCCCAACGCCACGTTCGCGACATTCAACTCGATGTTGGGCATGACCACCCGTTACGAGCGCGCTTACGACGACGATGACGTACCGTCAGACGCGAACTTTGGTGCTCGCTTCAGGAGTTACCTCGACAGCGGTCTCAACTACAGCGTGAACTATTTCTATGGGTACGATGCAAACCCCCACGTCAATATGCACTGGGAAGACCCACGAACGGGACAGAAGCTCGTAGTCGACAAGTTCACGACCGCGATAGGCACACAGGTAATTCAGATTCGCAACCCGGCAACTGGCCAGCTGTATGGCGGCAACGCGGATTTCAGTGATTCCGCAACGGGCTACGCCGGTGGTCCGGCACCTACCGACGTCACCCCGGCGAACAACGGAGGAGCTGCGGTGCTCGTCTTCGAAGAGGACCGCAACCGCATCCACAACCTTGGCGGTTCGTTCGACTTCGCAACGGAAGCCGGAGACATCCCGCTCGTCATCCGTGGTGAGTTTCTGTATCAGAAAGACGTGATGCAGCCGGTTGTAAACCGTGGTGCGCTGGCAAACGGCGACCTCGTGGGTGCGCTCAAGAGTGAAGAACACGACTTCTTCAAGTACGTCGTAGGTGTCGACGCCACTGTCATGACCAACCTGCTCGTCAGCGGGCAGTTCATTCAGTTCCGCAACCTCGATTTCAAGGATAAGGACTGCTCGTTCACGACCCAGGGTGGTGCCGTTGCGAGTTGCGCGACCTACACCGGAGACCCGGCCGTCATGAGCGTGACCAACGGTCTCAAGAAGGGTTACAAGAACAAAGAGTTCTACTCGCTGTTCCTGTCCAAGCCGTTCGGCGAGAACCAGCTCGGTCGCTGGAACAACATCCTGATCTTCGAAGAAGGTGGCGGTTACTGGAACCGTCTGGACGCCGAGTATTCGCTGTCCGACGCACTCATCATCTCGGGTGAAATCAACCTCTACTTCGGTGACGAAGAAACGTTGTTCGGTCAGTTCGAAAACTCGTCCAACGTGCAAGTTGGGCTGAAGTACATCATCGACTGATGGGCTGGTAAGCGCACCATCGCGAAAGCGGCGCTCGGCATGGCCGGCGCCGCTTTTTTTGACACCAGCGTCAACTAGCAGGGCATCGACTCATGAAAACCACGGAAAACAACTGGGCCAACGCGTACGCCAGCTTCGTACTCGCTGCGCGCTGGCCCATCATCTTGCTGTTGCTGATCGCGACAATTGCGGGCGCGATCTTCGTACCGAACCTCGACATCCGCAACGACCCCGATACGTTGTTGCCGCCGAGCAACCGTTACGTCGCGACCAACCTCTATGCCGAGCACAACTTCGGCATGGGCAACATCATGGTGTTCGCGCTCAAAGTCAAAGACGGCGACATCTGGCAACCCTGGTTCATCAACAAGGTCCAGGAAATCCACAACAAGCTGGAAGCACTGCCACACTCCCGCCCGGCAAACTTCATCGACATTGCCGCGCAGAAGATCAAGTACATGGGCACCGACGAGAACGGTCTGGTGTTCAAGCGACTGATCCCCACCGAAGGCATCAGTGATGACCCCGAAGTGGCAAGAGAGCAACTGGCGTTCCTGCGCGAGGGTGTCAAGACCAACCCCGTCATGGCGCCGATGCTGGTGTCGATGTGGGACAAGGACGGCAATCGCTGCGCCTACGAGGACTACGACAAGGACTTCTGCGTCGCCAAAGCCGCTTACATCATCGGCGATTTCACCGATGAGGTGAAAGAGATCTATCTGCCGTGGGTGCGGGAGATCCGCGCAATGATGGACGAGTACAGCAACGACGACCGTGTCGAGCTGCTGGTTGCCGGTGAACCCTACTTCCTCGCATGGATGCTTGCCGACCTCGTCGATCACTGGTGGTTGTTCACGATCTCGATCGCGATCGTCATCGTGGTGTTGTGGCTGGAGTTCCGTAACTGGCGCGGTGCCCTGTTCCCGCTCCTCGGCGTCGGCATGACCATCGCCATGACGCTCGGCCTCATGGGCTTCACGGCGTTCAAACTGACGACGATGATGGTGCTCACGCCAATGCTGCTACTGGCAATCGGCATAGGGCACTCGGTGCAGGTGACACGGCGTTTCATGCAGGAGAACGGGCATAGCGGAAACGCACATGACGCCGCGCATGCCGCGATCCGCGCCACCATCATCCCGGCGACCCTATCGATCGTGACCGACATGGTGGGTTTCGCCACGTTGGCGACCGTCGACATCTCGTTCTACAAGGACTACGCGTATTTCGGCGTGTTCGGGATGCTGACGCTGCTGCTGACGACGACCACACTGATCCCGCTGTTACTGACCGTGTTCCCACCGTCGCAGGAATGCTGCCAGGCGCAGGAAGGTCATGGCTGGGAGGTGGCCGTCGGCGGACTGTTGACGCGCATCGTGAGCGGCCCCGGGAAGGTTCTCCCAATCGTGGTGACGCTGTTGGTCGCCGTGTGGTCGGTGTACTACACCAACCTCATGAACTGGAAAGGGATACCGGAAGACGCGGTCAAACTCAGCGAGGAGGCCGATTACACACCTGGCGTCGAGAAAGGCATCAACTATGCCCGGGCTGCCTTCAAGGGCTCGTCCGAAACCTGGGTGGCGCTGGAGCAGCTCAACCAGATCATGCCCGGCGTGATTTCCGTATCGATTCCGATCCGCGGCAAGGTCGCCAACACGGAGATCTGCGTCGACACCCTGTTCCCCGATTCGATCTACGACATCGAGGACAAGGTCAAGAAGGCAGAGATGTGCGAGAAGTACCGCACGGAACTCCAATGCTGGGACAACGAGGCCTGTGGTCCGCAGGGTGTGTTCAACGACGTGACGCTGCACACCGACATCGAGCAGATGGAAACCTGGATGCGCAACCACCAGTTCATCGGCTATACGGGTTCGTACACGCAGTACGTCCGCCTGGTGAACATGCTGCTTGCAGCGGAAGTCGGCGAATCGACCAAGTTGTCCGACCTCGCCGTACCGAACCTCGCCTACCTGCACGGCATCGATCCCGACGACGACCGCAGTCCGAACGAGATCGTGCAGATGTACAACGGCCTGCTCGAAGCGATGACCTCGGCCGGCGACATGGATTCGTTCATCAATACCGAATCGTGGAACGAAGGCGTGATCCTTGGCTTCATCAACACCATGGATCCGGTCGAGACGCACAAGGTGACGATGGACATCCAGCAGTACATCGAGGAGCACAAGAACGACCCGGGCTTCTCCAAGGTGAACTTTGGACTGCGCAACGAAGATACCTCGGGCGACACCAACGAGCTGTCAATCGACGGCCCCGGCTATGTGCGCCCGGGCATCGGCGGTTTCCTTGGTGCGACCGAGGCGACACGTGAAGTGGCGATGACCAACTGGCTGCTGAGCCCGATGCAGACGGCACTCGCGATCTTCCTCATCGCGGCACTGATGTTCCGCTCGGTACTGATCTCGTCAATGCTGGTCGTGACGCTGTTCATCACGCTGCTTGCACAGTACGGACTCGGGGGTTATTTCACCTCGGTGCAGAACTGGTCCGGCAACCTGGCGTTCCACCTGCTGGTCACGCTGTCGATATCGATGGGCCTGGGTGTCGACTACGGCATCTACATGATCTCGCGACTGCGCGAAGAAATGCAGGCCACGGGCGGTGACTGGATGCAGTCGCTGCGCAACACCCAGGACACCACCGGCTCTGCCGTCATCGTGTCGATCCTGGTGCTGTTGGGTAGCTTCATTCCGCTTGTCGGCACGTCGCTGGCCAACACCTGGGGCCTTGCCGTCTACATCGGTTGGGCGCTGGTCGTCGACGTGTTCACGGCACTGATGCTGTTGCCGCTGATGGTTCGCTGGTTCAAACCCAAGTACGTGTTCGGCCCGTACTAAGCAAAAAGCCCTCCCGGCAACGGGAGGGCTTTGTTCGTTTCAAGCGGCGGTCGGCAACCGCTCACGTCGCCGTATGCAGCGTGTTCATCGCCTTCTGCACGTCCCCCGCAAGCACGATATCCCACACACCGAGCGCCGCATCGATGGCCTCGTCGATCTGTTGCTGCTCCGTCTTGCCCGCTTTCGATAACACATGTCCGACCACAGCTTCCTTGTGCCCGGGATGACCGATACCGATGCGTAAGCGGTGGAAGTCGCGGCTGCCGATGGCACTACAGATGTCGCGCATGCCATTGTGGCCGCCGTGTCCTCCGCCGGTCTTCAGACGCACCACGCCGGGCGCGAGATCGAGTTCGTCGTATGCCACGAGCAGCTCGCCGGGCATGACACGATAGAAATTGCACAGGGCCGCAACCGATCGTCCGCTGTGGTTCATGTACGTAAGGGGTTTGAGCAGCCAGCAGTCGCCTTCGGGCGAGGCGATGCGGCAAACCTCGCCCGAAAACTTGTTCTCCACCCGAAATGCCTCACCATGCGCTCGCGCCAACGCGTCCACAAAGCGGAACCCGGCGTTGTGGCGGGTGTCCTCGTATTTACTGCCGGGATTGCCGAGCCCGACGACACACCTGATCGCATTCATCGATCGATCCTCCAAACAAAACGGCGGCTCGAGGCCGCCGTCCTGCTACAGACGCTGAATGGGCTGAGTGCCTTATTCGGTCGTCTCGCCTTCTTCGCTGCCCTCGGCCGCACCACCACGTGGCGCATGGATCGAGACGACAGCCGAATCGTGGTCTGCCGGTTCGCCGCCATGGCTCAACGCAACGAGCGCAACACCTTCCGGCAGCTTGAGCTCGGTCAGGTGGATGATGTCACCGACATTCATCGCGCCCATATCGACCTCGATGTACTCCGGCAGGTTCTGGGCCTCACAGATAACCTCGACATCGGTCACGGTGTGCGAAATCTGGCCACCCGCTTTCACGCCCGGCGCAGTCGCCTCGTTGAGGAAGTGCAGCGGCACGTGCATCTTGATACGGTCGCCTGCAACCACGCGCAACAGATCGACGTGGGTGACGAACGGTTTGGACGGGTGACGCTGCAGGTCCTTGAGCACGACCTTCTGCGCCTTGCCGTCGACCTTGACCGTGAGGATGTGCGAATAGAACGCCTCGTGGTCCAGATGCTGGATCAGCTCGTTGTGCTGGGTAGCAAACATCTGGGGGTCCTGTCCGCCACCGTAGATGATGCCGGGTACCATTCCCTCGCGACGCAGGCGGCGGCTCGCACCCTTGCCCTGATCGTTGCGAGAGACTGCGTTGATCTCAAAATTTTCTTGCATGTCTCTAATCTCTCATTAACGTAAAAATGCCCGACAGTCCGCGACCAGACTGCAATCGGGCAGCATGCCAGGGCGATTGTCGCCCCGGCGCCTATCGTCAATCCACAAACAGTGAACTGACCGATTCCTCGTTGTTGATCCGGCGGATCGACTCGGCCAGCAGGCCCGCGATCGACAACTGCCGGATCTTCGTACACGCCGCCGCGTCATCGCGCAGCGGGATGGTATTCGTCACCACCAGTTCATCGAGCTGCGATGACTCGATGTTGGTGACCGCCGGCCCCGACAGCACGGCGTGCGTACAGTAGGCAACGACCTTCGCCGCGCCATGTTCCTTCAACGCCCCGGCGGCCTTGCACAAGGTGCCGGCAGTATCGACGAGGTCGTCGACAAGGACGCAGCTGCGACCTTCGACGTCGCCGATGATGTTCATCACCTGCGCGACGTTGGCCTTCGGCCGGCGCTTGTCGATGATCGCCAGATCGGCATCGTCGAGCCGCTTGGCGAGCGCCCTTGCGCGAACCACGCCGCCGACATCGGGCGACACGACCATGAGGTCCGGATACTTCTGCCGCCACACGTCACCGAGCAGGATCGGCGAGGCATAGACGTTGTCGACCGGGATGTCGAAAAAGCCCTGGATCTGATCGGCATGCAGGTCCATCGTCAACACCCGGTCGGCACCTGCCGTGCCGATCATCTTGGCCGCGAGCCTGGCCGTGATCGGTACGCGCGCCGAGCGCGGTCGCCGGTCCTGTCGCGCATACCCGTAGTACGGGATCACCGCCGTGACGCGGCGCACGGAGGACCAACGCAGCGCGTCGATCATGACCAGCAACTCCATGAGGGTGTCGTTGGTCGGCTCGCAGGTCGGCTGCACCACGAACACGTCGCGGCCACGCACGTTCTCCTGGATCTCGACCATCGTCTCGCCGTCGCTGAACTGACCGACAGCGGCCTTGCCCAGCGGGATATCGAGATAAGCCGCGATATCCGCCGTCAACTGCGGATTCGCGTTACCCGAAAAAACCATTATGCCGCTGCTCGACACCGCGGACTCCCGTCTTCAGTCAGCAAAAAAGGCTGCACATCGGCAACCCTGGTTATCCCCGTTCCCGGCCACGACACGGCCGCAGCCATTATGGCTGCGGCGGTAGGATGATTCGGGCTACGCCCTCGCCCTCCGGGCCACCGCGCCATGCGCGACGTTCTTGGCGCTGCGCGCCTGCGTCGAACCTTTCGGTTCGCCTCCTACCGCCACTGCACTCCCGTGCCGGCCGCCGTGCGGCCGCTCTCAATATGGCTGGGGCGGTAGGATTCGAACCTACGAGTGCCGGAGTCAAAGTCCGGTGCCTTAACCGCTTGGCCACGCCCCATCAAACTCACTTTGCCGCGCGTTCAGCGCGGCCCGTCCAGCAGTGGCGAACGATTCACCCCGCGGACGACATACCCGTCCATCCCGGATGGCAAGCGACGCAGCAGATCCTCGGCACTGCCGCGGTCCGCAGTTTCCGCGAACACGCACGCACCCGTACCCGTCAGTTGCGCCGGCGCGAATTCGCTCAACCAATCATAGGCATGCGCGACTTCGGGATAGCGTTTCCTCACCACGGCGAGGCAGTCGTTGGTGCGCTCCCCGGCGAGAAAGTCGCGTATTGTGATTCTGTCAGAATTCCTTGTCAATTCCGGGTCT
>JAGRHA010000246.1 GCA_020445205.1 Gammaproteobacteria bacterium | reverse complement strand
TATTGCTCATAGGTATCGCGATCCATGAAAGTGCAGCCATCCGCATCTTCGTACAGGAACTGCACGGCGCGTCGCTCGAACTCGACGGTCTGCACGAACTCGTCGCCCTTGAACGCAGCCTGAAACTTCTGCCGGGTGACCACGTTGCGGCCACGCACCTTGTACAACGTATTGCCACTGCGTGAAGACGCGGTCTGGACCTGGACCTCGGTCACGATCACGTTCGCACCATCGGCTTCGATAACGAGGCCTTTCTTGATCTCGCTGGCTTTCATGAGATTTCAATTCACTCAAGGGTGGGGGAATGACGGCGCGCATCATAGCCGATCCGGCGGAATCGGATTCGTCGTTAGAAAACCTATTTCGTACGCCTGACACCGGGCCATCCACCTCAATTTTCCGCCTAAGCGGCCGATTCTGCTGGAGTGACCACACGGGCCAGGTGCCCGTTGCGACGGGCAAGACGAAAGGCATGCACAACTTCGACGCCAGACGCCTATTGCTGGTCGGACTCGGTTTGATCCTGGCGTTGCTGTGGTCGGGAAGCCTGTACGAGATCCGGCGCAGTAAAGCGGAAACGCTCACCGACGCACGCGCCGCCAGTGAATTCCAGGCACAGGCGTTCGCCGAGAACACCTTGTCGAGCATCAAGCGGCTGAATGAGCTGCTGCTCGATCTGCGCTCCAACTGGACCGGGGACTGGGACCGCTTCTCCGCCACCGTCCTGACCCGGCAGAAACACATCGCCGACATCAGCCTGCAGGTCGCCGTCATCGGTGCCGACGGCATGCTGCTGTACTCGAACCTTGCCAAGGCCAGCAAACGCGTGGACCTCAGCTCGCGCGTGCACTACCGCGTGCACGCGCAGGATCCCCAGGCGGACCGCCTCTTTATCAGCGAACCCGTGAAGGGCAAGGTATCGGGGCGCTGGTCGATCCAGTTCACCCGCCCGATCTTCGTCGAGCAGGCATTCGCCGGCGTGCTGGTGATCTCGGTAAGCCCCGACATCTTCGCCAGCTTCCACCAGAAACTGAAACTGGGCGACAACGGTGTGACCACGCTGATCAATGCCCAGGGACGCATCCTCGCCCGTTACCCCAACAACGAGCAAAACCTCGGCAAGGAGGTGACGGGGGATTTCCTGAACGCGAGCGGCCCGGTTTCGGGCAGCTTCCACCGCTCGTCGCAGGTCGATGGCATCGACCGCATCGTCGGCTACTATCGACTACCGGATTACGGTCTGACGTTCCTCGCCGGTTCGTCGGTCGACGAACTGATGGGCGCGCAGCGGCGGCATCGCGACCTGGTACTCGCGTCGAGCACACTCGTGACCGTGGTGCTGGTCGTGCTGGGTGTCCTCCTGCAGCGCGTGATCTCGGCGCGTGAAACCGCGGGACGCATGCTTCATCACGCACAGGATCAACAACGTATGTTGAGCGCCGCGGTCCATCAAACCCACGCGTTGGTGCTCGTGACCCAGCACGACGGCCGCGTGGTTTTCGTCAACGATGCCTTCACCCGCACGACCGGGCACCCGCGCGACAGCATCCTTGGACAGGATCTTTGTACGTTGACGGCGGCCAGTGATCCCTCCAACGTGTTGGAAGCGCTGTGCAAACACATCAGCACCGCCCAGCCCTGGGAGGGAGAACTGCACGGCCGGCGCGCGGATGGCGAGGAGTACTGGATATCCGGCACGATCACGCCCGTGTTCGACGAGCGTCAGCAGATCACACATTTCGTCTCCGTACAGGAAGACATCACCGACCGCAAACACCAACAGGTGGAACTCATTCATGCCAAGGACCGCGCCGAGGCGGCGAATATCGCCAAGGGTCAGTTCCTGGCCAATATGAGCCACGAGATCCGCACACCGCTGAACGGTGT
>JAGRHA010000028.1 GCA_020445205.1 Gammaproteobacteria bacterium | reverse complement strand
TACTTGGCGTCGAGGATCTGCGAATAGAACTTGGTGAAGACCATGTTCTCGGTATTCGCGATGTGGCAGCCGGCGCATGCCTCTTTGGGCGCCGCCGCTGCGGTCTGGGCATAGGGCGGCGCATGGTGGCCGAAATTGAAGAAGCCCCAGCCGTTCGTATCCTTGAAGCGCTTGCTGTCCTTCACGGCGATATCGATGCCGTTACGCACACCGGGGAAGTAGCCACGACCCGATGCCTCCATGCGCGAGCCGTCCTCGTTGGTCCCCGGCAAGGTCAGTTGCAGTTCCTTGAGCAGCACCGTGCCTTCGGGAAACTCGCCCGTCTTGCGGTAGGCCTTGTAGGCGGCCGGATGGATATAGACGTTGTGGTACTCGGGAAAGCCGGCTTTGCCGCCATTCAAGGCATGCGGGGTCAGCGGCGAACCAAGAAACACCCAGGTGTGGTAGTCGGTTGGCAACTGCAGCTTGCCGTCCTTGGTCCACTTTGCTGCCGAGGTTCCCATCGAACCGGCATTCACGCCGTTGAGCGCACCTGCGCCGAGCAGAATGGCCGCAAGCACGGCCGTGGTCCGTTTCATGCGGGCATGGGAGCCATTGTTCGCTTTGATGGCTTTGCGGGATTGATCGATCGTGTTCATGGAAGTTCTCCTGTCGATACGGGGTTTGCGTGCTGAGTGCACGGAATCGGTTCGGGCCATGCCGGGCGGCACGGCCCGAGCACATCAGGCGGCCGTCTGCAGGTCGACAACGGGAAAATCGATGTCGGTGCCGGCGACCTTGTTCAGGTAGTTGGTGAGCACGTTGAGTGCGACGTGGGCGATGATCTCGACGATCAACCCATCGTCGAGGCCACCGTTACGTGCTGCCGCGAGATCCTGGTCACTGATCTCCGCCCGGCTGCGCGCAACCTTCAGCGCAAAGACGGTGATCAGGTCGTCGACGGGGTCTTGCGCCGCCCCCCGGCGTGCGCGTTCGATGTCACTGTCACCGAGACCCGCACCACGACCAATCGCGGCGTGTGCACTCAGGCAGTACTGGCATGCATTTTCCTGGGCGATCGCCAAGGCGATCAGTTCGCGCTGGCGTGCCGTCAACCGGCCGCCGGCAAGGCACTCGCCCAACTGCACATAACCCTTGAGTGCTGCGGGTGAGTTGGCGAACGTGGTGAAAATGTTGGGCAGGACACCGAGTTTCTTGCGCACGGCCTGCAGGGTCGTGGCGGTGGCGGTATCTGTGGATTCGGGGCCGACAGGGTTGATACGTGGCATGGTCTTTCCTCGCTTTCGCTATGACTTTGGTTAACTGACGTCTCGATGACGTGAACAAAGTGTGGCGAAGAAAGAGAAACGATGCGTATCATTTAGTATCGTAGTTTTGACTAGGAGTATCGTTTATGGGCGATCGATTGGTTTCATTGCTGCGCTGGTTCGAGCTGCATGCACGCGTCTTCCAGACGGGCCCGCTGTGCCGGTCGGCAACCTTCGACGCCGCCGACGGGCTAGGCTATATCCACGTGTTGCGCGCGGGCAGCATGACGATCGACTCCGCCCACACGCCGCCGTTGCGCCTCGATCAGCCGACCCTGGTTTTCTATATGGCACCGACGACGCACCGTCTGCGTCCGCACGGCGAGGGTGCGGACACGGTGTGCGCGTCGTTCGAGTTTGGTGCCGGGCTACACAATCCGTTGATCGCCGCCCTGCCGGAACAGACGGCGGTCACGCTAGCCGATATGCCGAACCTGGCCAGCATCGTTCAGGCACTGTTTACCGAGGCCGCTGAAGAACACTGCGGCCGGCAGGCGATTCTCGACCGCCTCACCGAGGTGCTCATCATTCAGCTCTTGCGCGAACTCATGGATCAGCAGCGTATCGAATCCGGGCTGCTCGCCGGGCTCGCGAATCCGCGCCTCGTCAAATCGATCAACGCGATTCATGCCGACCCGCGTCGTGCCTGGACACTCGATGAATTGGCGGCACTCGCGAGCATGTCGCGTGCGCGCTTCGCCGTGAATTTTCGTGACACGGTCGGCACGACACCCATGGCTTATCTCGGCGAGTGGCGACTCAGCGTTGCGCGTTCGTTGTTGCGTCTCGGCAAGAGCGTGCAGGCGGTCGCCGATGAGGTTGGCTATGGCAGCGCCAGTGCTTTATCGCGCGCATTCGCGGCACAGACCGGTATGTCACCGAGCGAATGGCGCCACCAGCAAGAACAAGCATGACAGCCATGCGCAAGGATCCCCGGCAATGGCATCGATTGCGCCGCAGCTAACCGCTTGCGTGCGCAGGTCGCGTGGGAGTCGATCGTCATATCGCCGCGCGGACGCAGAGGGTGCGTCGTCGGTGCCATGTAGAAAACCAGGGCCGGCTCATCGCGGCGCAACGGCGCCGTGCCGGCGTCGCACATACACCCCACCCCTCGCATAACGCCCTGTGCCTCAGTGCGAGCCAGGCATTGACGACCCGCTGCAAACCCGAGAACACACTTCTTATAGCCACCGCAAATATGGCCGCTAAGTGAAGAGACCTGAATGACTGCCTTACAGATCCCAGAACCAGAACAATATGCCGTTTTCAATCTTCGGTGGACAACGCTCACTCACGACAGCAAGCCGCACGTGCCTACGATGCATCGTTGGCCCGTCGTTGATCATCGCGCAACTTACGGCGCCGGTTGGCGCCGAACAGACTGTGTTTGCTTTGCCGGCCGCAGCGGATGGCCTCGATCGATGGCTGTGTCGCGCTGAGCTCGACATGTCATACAGTTGGCAGATGCGCTGCGACAGCTTGAGCGACATCCTGGCATCCGATCCGGTACTCGACGACGAAGAACGGGCGCAACCGACACGATTGATCCCGCTTTATGGTGCGCCCTTCGCGAACAGCGATCTGTCGACACTGGCCGCTGCAGTGCTATGCCACGAACCATCCAACTGCAGCATCGTCGTTGCAAACCGCTGAAGGGTACCCCTCAGCGGTACTTTTCCTGCAGACCGACAAATCGGGCCACACCACCAAACGACCCTACCCACAGGCTGCCGTCGTCGCCGCGGGCCAGCGAAAACACGTTGTTGGCATACAACCCGTTCTTCGTCGTCAATGTCTCGAACGACTTACCGTCGAAGTGTGACATGCCATTGCTCGTGCCGACCCACATGGCGCCGTTCTCCGCGGCCTCGATCATGAACACGTGGTTGGCCGGCAACCCATCCGCCATTGTGAAGTGCTTCCAGCTCGTGCCGTCGAAACGCGCGAGTCCCCCGCCCCAGGTGCCGCACCAGACATTGCCCTCGTCGTCGACGTACAGCGCAACGATGTAATTGGGGTTGTAGGCGACATCGACGCCCTGAAGACCCATCTCGACCTTCTGCCGCGCATGGTGACTCGATTCCTTCGCCGGGTCGCGCTGGAACTCGATCTGGTCTTTGACCAACTCGTACGGGGCACCCAGGCCATCTGCGTGCTTCCAGTTGGTCCATTGACCGTCGACGTAGCGCGCCAGACCACCCTCGGTCGCGAACCATACTTCGCCGTTCTTGCCTTGGGCGAGACCGTATACCCAGTCGTTCGGCAACCCGCCTTCGGTGCTGGCGACGGTAAACGTCGTCCATGCGGACGCATCGTCGAGCTTGCCACCGCGTATGAGGTTGGCGCCTGACCAGGTGGCGATCCAGATGTCGCCGTTTGGCAACTGCAGCAGATCGTAGATGAACGCGTCGCCCAAGCCATGCTGGATGTTGTAGTTCGTCCAGTCGTCCTTGGCTTCATCGAACAACGACAGGCCACCGCCATAAGTGCCGACAGCGAGACGGTCTCCCAGGCGGCTGAGATGGAAGATGCCGTTCGACAGCAAGCCAGCCCGCACGTCATAAAGACGGTGTTCTTCCTTCTGCGTGTCATAGCGGATAACACCACCGGATGTTCCCACCCAGACGATGGGGCCGTCAGTGAGGATCGCCTTGACGTTGGAATTGCCAACCTTGAAGTGTGCGAAGCGATAACCGGGGGCAGCCGACGGCGGCTGATCCGCAGCCGTGCTCGGTGCTGCCGGATGTGGGGCGGGCATACCATGCGGCGCGGCGATGTCGGCATGAGGATTCGCCGCCGCGAGTGTCGGTGCTGCAGGCGATGTCAATGAAGGCTGATCCCGGGCCTCTACGGGTGGCTCTGGCACGGCAATGGGCGAACGCTGTCCGACCTTGTAAGCGCCAATACCCACCACCGCGATGATCGCGACAATCATCGCGAGCAAGGTCGTCGTCTTCATTGTGCATTCTCCCCATCGCCTTCACTGCCGAGCCGCAAGACCGCTTCTCTTGTTCCCACCCAGACATCGCCGTTGCCAGCGATCTCGATGGCATAAACGTCCAAATTCGCGAACCCCTCGTGGCGCCCGTACGAGTGCCAGGCCATGCCGTCGAAACGTGAGAGGCCTTTGTTGGTTCCCACCCACAGCACACCATCGTCATCCTGCGCGAGCGAATACACGATATTCCCGGCGAGTCCCTCGTGTTCGGTGTAGTTGTTCCATTGTTTGCCGTCGAAGTGCGCGAGACCACCACCCCAGGTACCGGCCCACAACGAATCATCGCGATCGATCAGCACACAAAAGACGTAGCTCGGGTTGTAAGTCGCCATACCACCGCTGAGCACGCCGAGGTCATGTCGCTCGCGCGTACCCAAACCCGTGTTGCGACTGGCGGGCAATCCGTCACTGTTCGCCGCACCCAGCCCATCCGCGTGCGTCCACGATACCCACTGCTCGCCGTCGAATCGGGTGATGCCGCCTTCAGTGCCGAACCACACGCGATCCGTGGAATCAACGGCGATGCCGTAGACCCATTCGTTGATGAGCTCACGTACATAAGTCGTGAACTCCCCTGTCTTTGCATCGACGCGGTTCGCGCCAGCCCATGTGCCGATCCACAACGTGCCATCGCGCTGCGAATCGAAAGCGTAGACCCAGTAATCGGCGAGTCCGTGCATCGGAAAAAATGTCTTCCATTCACCGTCTTTGTAGCGCGACACGCCACCCGCATTCGTGCCGAACCACTTGTATCCCTTGTGATCGATGCCCACCGCGAACACGTATTCGTTGGCAAGACCGCTCTCGCGCGTAAACGTGTTACGCACCGCGCGATCCGCGAGTCCGACCTCGTGTACACCCGCCGACGTGCCGATCCAAATGGCATTGGCTTGCGGGTCGATCTTGAGCGACCGTACGTAGACATTCGTACCGACTTCGAAGCGATCGAGTACACGCGGCAGACGCGGCATGGCCGCCGTGGCCGAGGGCACGGTCGACGCCGCCGGGCCGCCCGCTGGCGATACGCCAGTGCTATCCGCGGCGATCGCTTGCATGGATATCAGCGCGTACAGCCCGACGTGGGACACGATACGCGATGCCGCTTTCTTCATTGTTTTTCACCTTCGCTTTGCTTTGGCGCAAGCTGATGCAACGTGCTGTTTGCTGACGGCACGCCGAGTTCCGACGCCCGTTGCAGCAGTGATCGCGCTTTGTCCTCGTCTTTGTTCAGCCCGAGGCCGCCTTCGAGGTATGCGAGTCCGAGTGTCTCGCTGGCACCGCCATGGCCGGCGTCGGACGCACGCTGGTACCAATCGACTGCCGTGTCGTAGTTTCTTTCAACACCGTCACCCGATGAGTACATGGTGCCGAGCGCGTACGCGGCATCTGCGCTACCTTTCTCGGCGGCACTCAGGTAGTGACGCCGCGCCGATTCGTTGTCGTCGGCATTGTCGAGAATGAAGCCGAGCAAGTATTCCGCATCCGCATTGCCTTTCTCCGCGGCCTGACCCAGATACTGCATCGCAGTGATCAAGTCGTCAGACTTGAAGGCCTTCATTCCACTTTCATACTCCTGCTCACCCGCCGCCGAGACAGCGGCGGTGATCATCGTGAATCCGACCGCCAGCGTGATACGCGCAAAACGATGGCGTGCTTGTATGCGACTCATGCCGATTCTCCCCAGCACATGATTGATTCATACCTCCATGTCTTCGATTTTCCGGTACAAGGTCGACAACCCGATTCCCAGCCGTTTCGCCGCCTCCTGACGGTCGCCGCCGGACTGTCTTATCGCGTCCTTGATCACGCTGCGTTCGAACGTCCGTACCTGCTCACGCAGATTTCCTATCCCGGCTGAAGCTTCCCCCGGGTTGCTGTTCGCGATCAAAGCCTCGCCCCGGCACACCTGGTCGGGTAGATCCGACAGATGAATGATGCCGTCTTCGGCAAGTACCAGCGCCCGTGCTATCACGTTCTGCATCTCACGCATGTTGCCGGGCCACGCGTACCTGATCAGCGTTTCTTCTGCCGCAGGGTCGAGCGAGAAGGCCGTTTCGAGTCCAAGCCGTGCAGCTTCCGTGCCGACGAAGTAGTGCAGAAGGTCGGCGAGATCCTCCACCCTGTCCTTGAGCGACGGCAGGTGGATCTGCAATACATTCAGGCGGTAATAGAGGTCCTCTCTAAAGCGACCCTTGGCCACAGCGGCTTCGACATCGCGGTTGGTCGCCGCGATGATCCGGACGTTGACGCGTCTCGACACCTGCGAGCCCACCGGGCGTATCTCTTTCTCTTCGATGGCATGCAGTAACTTGACCTGCAACGCCATGGGTAGCTCGCCGATCTCGTCGAGAAAAAGCGTTCCGCCATCGGCCTCGTGGAACAGGCCCTTCTTGGCACGATCTGCGCCGGTGAACGCCCCCTTCATGTGGCCGAAGAACTCGCTCTCGAGCAACTGCTCTGGAACCGCACCACAATTGACCTGAATGAAGGGTTTGTCACGCCGCGGTCCACGGCGGTGGATATCGCGCGCGAGATAGCTCTTCCCGGTGCCACTTTCACCCGTGATCAACACGGTGCCGTCGGTCCGTGAAACCTTCGCGGCGAGATCTTCCACCTGCTTCATGGCGGGCGCGAGGCTCGCCGCAACGGCCGATTCGCCGGCGTCGACGATCTTGCGCAGGCGCCTGTTTTCGCTGCGCAGATTGTCCAGATCCGCAATATGTCGCAAGCGGTGCGCGACATCCTCTGCGCGTAAGGGCTTCATCAAGTAATCGAATGCCCCGAGTTTCATCGCCTCGATGGCATTGGTCAGTGATGCGAAGGCAGTGATCATGAGAAACGCGGTCTCGATGCCGGCACCACGAGCTTGCCGCAGCACCTCGACACCGTCGATTCCCGGCAAACGCATGTCACAGATGCAGACATCGTAGTCACCGCATTGCAGTGCCGACAGCGCCGATTCGCCGTCACCTTGCTCTTCGACGACATGCCCCAGACGTTCTAGCTGGGACTTGAGTACCTGCCTGATCGCCGGCTCGTCATCAACGACCAATACCCGCAGACTCCGCATCTGTCGCACCCCCGATGTTCTTGTTATCCAACTCAGTTTCAATTGGCAGGAACACGTGGACACGTGTCCCTTCGTTCTCGACACTCTCGATGTGCAGGAAGCCCTGGTGCGCAAGAATGATCGAATCACATAGCGACAATCCCAACCCGGTGCCACGCCCTACCGGTTTGGTCGTATAGAAGGGTTCCATTGCCCGGTTGAGTGTTTCGTCAGACATGCCGCAACCGTTGTCCGCCACCGTCACCTGTACCCTGTCACCGTCGCGATCACTCGATAGCGTGATAGTGGCTTTGCCCGTCGCCTGTCGGCAGGTGCAGGCGTCCATCGCGTTGATCAGCAGGTTCATGAACACTTGGGTCAACTGGTCGGCCACACCGATAATCGCCGGCAGATCCTTGTCGAGATCGAGGTCCAGCTGGATATCACGAAAACGTCGGTCGTAGCTCAGAAGGCGTGCCGTGCTGCGCAAGAGACTGTTCAAATCGAGCAACTCGCATTCGCGCGGTCGCGGTGAAGCGAAATCGGCAATCTCCCGCGTGATCTTGGCCAAGCGATTGGTCTGTGTATCGATGAGATCGATGTTGCGCGTTACGGCGTCATCGAAAGGACATTCGCCGGCTGGTCGTACGCCACAGACGTTAACGCTCTTCAGCTCGTAGGCGGCTCCGGCGATCGCGGCAATCGGATTACCGACCTCGTGCAGTATGCCGGCAGCAAGCTGGCCAATGGCGGCCATCTTCTCTTGATGAAAGTACTGCTGGCGCGTCTTCTCCAGTTCTTCCTGGGCGAATACGCGTGAGGTGATATCGCGTATCACGGTCACGAAGCTCGGGTCGTCACCGAGATGCAGTGGACCCGCCCAGAGCTCGGCCGGGAACTCGCTGCCATCCTTGCGCAGCAATGGCATCTCGCGCTGCATGGGTTGCGTCACCCTGTAGGGACGGGACTCATCCGAGCCGACAAAGAAGTCACTCAACGGTCTGCCGACGAGATCGCTACTCGATGCGCCGAACAATCGCGTGGCGGACGGATTGACACTCAGGATCGCACCTTCGGCATCACAGGTCAGGATCGCATCGGGCACGTTGTCCATGATCGACTGCAGCCGGGCTTCGCTCTCGATAAGGCCGGCCTGCATGCGGACGATCTGTGTCACATCGTGTTCCACCTCGATCACGCCTTCGAACTCGCCATCACTTGAATACAGCGGGGTCGACAACAGGTCGACGATGATCGGCTGGTTGTTGGCATCGTAATGCGTATGACGCACGCGCGCCGGCCTGCCGTGGCGCATGACCTGTGAGAATGAGCACGGATGATCGGTGCCATCACATGGCGTGTCCCGCCGGTGCGACATCTGATAGCAGAACCGGTACTCGGATTCGTCGGCATCTTCGGGGATCAGCCGCCTCGCCGCACGGTTCACCAGCGCAATCGTAAAGTCGGGTCGGATGAC
Organism: Gammaproteobacteria bacterium; assembly: GCA_020445205.1. GTDB lineage: Bacteria > Pseudomonadota > Gammaproteobacteria > Chromatiales > Chromatiaceae > Thiosocius. The sequence goes on along the minus strand of JAGRHA010000028.1, from coordinate 3,161 downwards.
CAGTAACGGAGATCCAATACCATCAATAACCGATTGCAGGAAACCGCGCTGTTTCGCCAGCTCGGCAGTACGTTCCTCGACGCGCTGCTCGAGCTCGTCGTGCACGCGTTTCAGATCGGCAAGGTGCGACTCGCGTCTGCGGCGTTCTTTGAGCAACAGTCTGTGGGTGCGCGAGAACGACATCGCCAATGCGATATAGAACAGCAAAAGCGACACCGCGATAGTCCAGAACACGAAGCGTTGCTTGCCGCCGATCGCAGCAAGCATCGCCGATACATCGGTATAGATTTCGAAAACACCGACGATCTTGCCGCCATCGGTCTCCCTGATCGGGATGTATTGCTGATGCAGGTCGATCTTCTCGATCGAACCATCGAGTTCGTTGCGATGATCACGTTGCACGAGGTCGGCAACCGCCATGCCCGACAGGGCTTCCTGCACGCCACGGTTGCTGCTCGCATCACGGCCGATCTCCTCTTTGATGCTCGAATACAGCACGGTCCCATCCGTGCCGTAGATCTTCACTTTGTTGACAGGTACCCATTTGAGCTCGCTGGAGAGCTTGCGGTCGAGGGCCGCCGTCACGGCTGGATCGAGTTCTGGGAGGTCGCGTGCAAGTTCTTCGCGTATGCCGACGTCGAACAGGGAGTTACGCAGCAGCGCCGCGAGGCTCCTATTGTTGGTCGCGAGATGCTCGTCGAGATAGTCACGACTCAGATCGAGATGAAAGAACAGCAGCGACGTGAGTAACAACGTCATCCCGACGATGCTGATCAGCATGAACTGGCGCAACCACGGTGACATGTCAGTCACCCCCTGGCGTGTGATTGGCGGCCAGTGGCGTCGAATCGTCCGACACTTCGACCGGCTGCACAAGCGAGCGCTGCTGCTCCCATTCCCATATTGCAGCCCTCGCCCGCCTCAGGTGTACGGCGTCGTCGGATTCCAGGTGGATGTAGGTCCGCATCGCTCCCAGTGCCGACTCGAGATCGCCCATTGCCTCCAGCGCCACGGCCAAACCGTAGTATGCGTTGGTCTGCCCCGGCCGCAGATCGATCGCATGGCGGAACTGCGCCGCCGCGCGCGCGTGTTGTTCGACACCGAGCAGTGCAAAGCCGGCGTTGACGCGCGCCTCGGGCATGGCCGGCGCCAGCGTGATCACCCGCTCCAGCGCCTCGAGCGCATACAGATACTGGCCTGCGTGCAGCATGATGGCTGCCTGTTGGAATCGTTCGTGGACCTCACCTGGTCGGGGCGGATGCGCCGGCACCGGCTGCGTGTGCTCGCTGGACATCATCGGCGGCTTTTCCGCAGCGACCAGCGTCGCACGTCCGGGTAGGCGCTGAATGAGTGCGCCGACGATCACCACAAGGACGACCACGATCGCAGCAACGCGGTAGGCGGACCGCTTCATCAGACGGCCCCCTTGTGGGGTGCGATGCTGACGAAGGGCACGCCGAAAAAGGTCAGGAACGCCAAAACGAAGACACCGATGATCATGGCGGTTTCGATGACGTGGGACAGTCTGAACGTCGCTTTCGCATGGAATGCAAATGCCATCAGCAGCCAGGTCACGAACGCCCAGGTCTCCAGGGGATCCCAGGCCCAGTATCGTCCCCATGCATCCTGTGCCCAGACGGCACCTGCAATCAGCATCGCGCTGTGAAAAAGAAATGCGACCATCAACCATTGCCATGCACGTGCCAGTAGCGCCTCACCACTGTTCTGTTGTTCGAATATCGAGGCAAATCCCATGCCGGCCGCGACCAGGCTGCAGCCGAGAAAGACCTTGCCCATGGCCACGTGGACCCACAGCCAGGGGTTGCCGTAAGTCGCCGGCAGCGGCCGCGATCCGGGGTCCGTGAAAGCCATCCATATCAACATGGTGCCCAACACGAGCGTGGCGAGCCGCGCACCCTGGCGTGCCGAGGGGTCCAGGCTGCATGCCAGCCCGAACACGAACCCGAGGCTGCACAGGCTGCTCAGCAGTATCTCGTAGAGGGTCAGGAATGGCCCCTGCCCGTTGGCGAACCAGCGAACGGCAATCCCTGTCGCCAGGATCAGAGCGCCCGCCAACACCCATTTTCCGACCCATACGAGACGCTTGCGCCATGCCAGGCCCGCGCCGACCAGGTAGCAGCCACCACCGGCAGCGACCAGTAGCCCCTCGGGCGCCATCATGCCGGGCACCTCTGCGGAGAGCGCGAGCGCTGCGACGCCGGTCGACGCAATCGGCCGACGAAGTGCACGGCCATGCAGATCACACAGAGCGTCGCCACGCTGAACATCCAGGGGAGAGTCGGGTCGTAGGTGACATCGTATCCCATCCACATACGAATGCCTTCGAACGTGAGCCGGCCACCGTCTGCCAGTGTCGTGGCGTCACCCGGCTCCAGCTGCTCGATCTCACCGTCGACCACCACCTGCAACGCCGCTGTGCGGGCGAAATCGGCATCGAGTGTCCAGCTGTCGGCGTAACGCGACGGCGGCAGATCCAGCCGCAGTATCAACGGACTGCCGAGTGGCGGCGTCCATGCTGCCTGCTGACCGAGTTCCTTGATCGGGAAAGACGGGAACTGCACAGCACCGAGCTGGGCGCCGCCCGTGTCCGGCAGCCAGGTGAGCAGCGCGGCGAAACCCTTGTTCGATGTTGTGTAGATCCGATAGCCGTCCGTCACCAGCGGCACGTCGTCACCAAACTCGACTTCACCCTGGCCTGGAACGATCATGCGACTGTGCGTTTTGCCGCGGGTCAGGTCTGCCGCGTATTTGACCTTTATGCTGGCCTGTTGGAGACGCCCTGCCAGGAGAGGCGGTGGCGCCACGATGCCGCCACGGGCATCGCGCAGCATGTCAGGCTGGTACGCCTGCCCTTCGACCAACGAAAGGCGGGCCTCGAAGCTCAGCAACTGGCCCGCCGCTGCGATCAACAGCAGCAGCAACAAGCAGACGTGGAATGCGTACAGTGCAGGGGTGCGCCGAATCCTGCTATCGACGAGTAACGCGGCACCGAGGTTACACGCCAGCAGTCCCAGCGGCGGTACGATGGTGTACAGGGCCGGCGGCCCGAATTGCTGATCCACGATCACTGCGGCGAACAGCACGACGAAACCCGCAAGGGTCAGCCGTAGCGACGCGAGCTTTTTGAGCAGGCGCATCAT
>JAGRHA010000245.1 GCA_020445205.1 Gammaproteobacteria bacterium | reverse complement strand
CGGCGATCTTTCAGCGTTACCCTGGCGTCGAAGGCAGCTGGTTCTTCGTTGGTGGCGTGGGTATGAACTACCTGCGATCCGACCATACCGTGATTGCGCCTAGCCGTCTCGGAGCCGGCTGGCGCCAGGGGGTGAACGTCGGCTACATGGACTTTACCCGCAAGGCCAGTGTAAACCCGTTCTGACGTCGGCACGCCGTGCGCGGGGGCGCTGTCGGCACACACGGTTAGCCTGTGTCGACCGATGTCTCATTGCACGTTGATGGTGGCGGTTTCGTGCAGTGAGCGCCCGTGTCGCACGGTCGATGGACGCGCCGCGCGGGCGTGAAACAGCAACGGTGCCGACCCAATGCCTTGGGCATTGGAGGCGCCCGGTGGTGAGGAGCAACTGTGCACCTTTCGTGCGGGGTTCGTCCGCTGCCGGGCGCCGAGATCCCGCGGCGGATCCTAACTGACAATGCGTTGACCGCTTGGTCCATGCGCCAGACACCACTGTCTCTGCGCTGCGAACCCTGTACGGCGTATATGCGCCCGGCAGACTGCGCAATTGCGCCACGCCGCATGCTCTGATGGTGGCGTACGGGAAGCACTGCCGAATACCGTCCGATCGGACTTAAGCAACTGTCGCGAATCAAGGTTTCGTTTGTCGAATGCGGCGTTCGAGTGCCGATTCTCAGCTTTGGCACGCCTCCTGCGTTGCGCTTTGTGCGAACAGCGTGTACCTCACCGGTGTCTGACACCACGGTCTCACGGGTTGCGATCGTGGATCTCGCTGGGCGCGATGCCGGCCAAGCGATCGTACCGGCACCGCGCGGTTGCGCTGCACCTTCATTCGGTTCAAGGAGACGACATCATGATGAGTTGGGCAGTGATTTTCTTCGTCGTTGCGATCGTGGCGGCGCTGCTCGGATTCAGCGGCATCGCCGGTACGGCAACCAACATCGCCTGGATTCTGTTCGTGGTCGGACTGATTCTGGCCCTGGTGTTCGCGATCACCGGCAGGTCGCGGCGGTAACCTCACCGTGCAGCACAGCGGCTGACCAAAGACCGTGCCCGCCGGGTTGCGTGCGCCTTGAAAGTAAGCCTGCGCATGTTGCACGTGCCGTGGCGGGATTGAAGGTCAGGTAGAGGCAGGTCGCGGGCGACAGGGGGCGAGTACCCGTTACGCACGACCCGGGTTAAAGTCGGCGATACAACAATACCAAGCGTCGAGCGAGGTGCGGGAAGAATGGCGGTGGCGAAGAGACGGGTGTCGGGCAGTGTCCGGCGACGTGTTGGTGGTCGTGCTCGTTGGCTCATGCCGGTTCTGATGTCGTTGCTGCCGTCGATCGGTGCTGCCGCGGCGGTAGCGAAATCGCAGGGCGTCGACTACGAGCACGATGTCCAGCCGTTGTTCGACCGCTACTGCGTCGCGTGCCATGCCTGCTTCGATGCACCGTGTCAGCTTGATCTCACCAATCCCGGCGGTGTTGCACGCGGTGCGAGCAAGCAAGCCGTGTACGATGGCGCTAGACTCGATCCGGCGCCACCCACGCGCCTGTTCATTGATGCCGTGTCCATTGATGATTGGCGCGACAAGGGATTCTTTCCGGTGATCGGCGATGCCCCCGAAACGTCACTCTTGCTGCAGTTCGTGAGTCGCGCACCCGCCGACGATTGGCGCACTGACAATCCTTTGTCGCTCGATCACGACATTGGTATCAGTCGCAAGAACCAGTGCATCGCGCCCGGGGAGTTCGGCAGTGAGGCGGCACAGGATCCGCATCTGCGCATGCCGTTCGCGCTGCCGCCGTTGCCGTCACGCGATCGGCAGACGCTGCAACGTTGGATCGCCGAAGGTGCGGCGTTGCCCGCCGTCGACGTCAGCGTGCCGGCCGCTGATCGCGTCGAGGTGCGTCGCTGGGAAGCGTGGCTCAACCAGGAGGGCGCTGAACGCCGTCTGCTGTCGCGTTGGTTGTTCGAACATTGGGCAGTGGCCCGGTTTTATTTCGATGGCTCGAGGTCGAACCGATTCTATCGGATCGTACGATCCTCGACGCCGCCGGGTGAGCCGGTGCGCGAAATAGCGACGCGACGCCCCAACGACGAGCCTGGAACGGCGTTTCATTACCGCTTGCTGCCGCAGGCAGGTACGCGTGTCTACAAGACGCACATCACGTTTCCCTTGAGTGCCGGCTTGCGGCGTCGGATCGACGCGTTGTTCTTCGAGCAAGCGTGGCGCGTCGACCGCTTGCCCGGGTATTCCGACGAGGACCGCGCGAATCCGTTCGTCACATTTGCCGCGATCCCCGCGCAGGCGAGGTACCGCTTCATGCTCGAGCATGCGGGATACTTCGTGCGCACCTTCATCCGCGGCCCGGTCTGTCGTGGCCAACTGGCGACGGATGTGATCCGCGATCAATTTTGGGTGATGTTCCAGACACCGGAAAGCGACCCTTACGTCAATGACGCCGCTTTTCGTCAGGACGTCGATCCGTTGCTGGCTTTGCCCGGGCTCGAAGAGGATCTGCTCGAAGGCGCACAACGTTGGATAGCCTCGACGGAAGACCGCAACCGCTACGCCGAGCGGCGTGGGGAAGTCGTGGCTCGGATGTCGCCCGATGGTGCGTCACTCGAGCAGATCTGGAACGGCGATGGACGCAACACGAACGCCCTGCTGACCGTCTTCCGTCATCACGACAGCGCGACGGTCAAACGCGGGTGGCTCGGCCAGCAGCCGCTGACCGTGTGGTGGTTGGACTTTCCCCTGTTCGAGCGCAGCTACTACAACCTGGTCGTCAACTTCGATGTATTCGGCAATATCGCCCATCAGGCGCAGACGCGGCTGTATTTCGACCTCATCCGCAACGGTGCCGAACAGAATTTCCTGCGTTTGCTGCCGGGCGAGAAGCGAGCGGATATCCTCGATAGCTGGTATGCCGGTACCGGCAAGCTGAAGCGCTGGATTGCCTACCATGAGATCGATACCGAGCGTCCGGTCGCCGTGGCATATCGCACCGACGACCCACAGCGCGAGATCCTCGGTCGCCTGCTCGCACGTTTTGCCAGCATCAACGACACGCCTGATCCCATCAATCGCGATGACCGCGCACCGCGCAGCCGTGTCGAAGCGGAGCTGTCGGTGTTGAGTAACGTCAATGCCGCGGACATGCCGGTGATCGAGCAGATGCCGGAGGCGAGCCTGTTGCGGGTTTACAAGGACAACGGTGAGCGCGAAGTGTTCACGCTGATCCGGAACCGGCGGCATACGAATGTCGCCTTTGTGCTTGGCGAGTCGCTGCGCTACGAATCCGACAAAGACACCTTGACCGTGGTGCGCGGGATCGCGACGGGCTACCCGAACTTCATTTTCAATGTGCGCGCGGACGACGTGCCGCGCTTCGTCCGCGATCTGCGTGACACCTCGGTCCGTTACCGACAGGATTACCTCGATCGCATCGCCGG
>JAGRHA010000244.1 GCA_020445205.1 Gammaproteobacteria bacterium | reverse complement strand
TGCAGCGTCTCGATGGCCCGGTGCGTGGCAACGGCAAGATCATCCAGGAACTCGAAGCGGTATTTCGCGGTGCCGGCTGGAACGTCATCAAAGTGATCTGGGGCGGTTACTGGGATCCGCTGTTCGCGCGTGACAAGGACGGCCTGTTGCTCAAGCGCATGGAAGAGGCCGTGGACGGTGATTACCAGTCGTACAAGGCGCACGGTGGCGCGTTCGTGCGCGAGCACTTCTTCGGCAAGTACCCGCAGCTGGCCGCGATGGTCGCCAACATGACCGACGAGGACATCTGGCGCCTGAACCGCGGTGGCCACGACCCGATCAAGGTGTTCAACGCCTACGCTGCCGCAACGCGTCATACCGGTCAGCCGACCGTGATCCTGGCGAAGACGGTCAAGGGTTACGGTATGGGCGAGGCTGGCGAGGGTCAGAACATCACGCACTCGCAGAAGAAGATGGGCGAGGAGGCGCTGCGCGCGTTCCGCGACCGCTTCAACATCCCGATCCCCGAAGACCAGATCAGCTCGGCGCCGTTCTTCAAACCGTCGGCCGAGAGTCCTGAAATGGCATACCTGCACAAGTGCCGCGAGTCGCTCGGTGGCTACATGCCGAGCCGCCGTACGCAGGCCAACCCTTTGACCATCCCACCGCTAGATACCTTCAAGGCCTTGCTCGAGGGTAGCGGCGATCGTGAGATGTCGACGACCATGGCGTTCGTTCGCTTCCTGACCAGCCTCACGCGGGACAAGGCCGTCGGCAAGTTCGTCGTGCCGATCGTGCCCGACGAGGCGCGCACGTTCGGTATGGAGGGCATGTTCCGCCAGCTCGGGATCTACTCTTCGCTGGGTCAGCTGTACAAGCCGGTCGACTCCGATCAGGTGATGTATTACCGCGAGGACAAGAAGGGCCAGATCCTGCAGGAAGGCATCAACGAGGCCGGCGCCATGTCGTCATGGATCGCCGCAGCGACGTCGTACAGCAACAACGGCGTCACCATGATCCCGTTCTACATCTATTACTCGATGTTCGGGTTCCAGCGCGTCGGCGATCTGGCATGGGCCGCTGGCGACATGCAGGCGCGTGGCTTCCTGCTCGGTGGCACCGCGGGACGCACGACGCTCGCGGGCGAGGGACTGCAGCACCAGGACGGTCACAGTCATCTGCAGGCCGCGTTCATTCCGAACTGTCGCGCCTACGATCCGACCTTCGCCTACGAGCTGGTTGTGATCCTGCGTGACGGCATGAAGAAGATGTACGAGGACCAGCACAACGTCTTCTACTACATCACGGTGATGAACGAGAACTACATCCAGCCGGCGATGCCGGAGGGTGTCGAGGACGGCATCATCAATGGTATGTACCTGTACCGCCAGGGCTCGCGCAAGAAGAAGCGCGTGCAGCTCATGGGGTCGGGCACCATCTTGCGCGAAGTGATCGCGGCGGCGGCACTGCTCGAAGACGAATGGAACATCGCCGCCGATGTCTGGAGCGCAACGAGCTTCACCGAGCTGCGGCGCGACGCCATGGATGTCGAGCGCTGGAACATGTTGCACCCGATGGACAAACCGCGCACGGCTTACGTCAGTGATCAGATCGCCAAGACCAAGGGCCCGGTGGTCGCAGCGACCGACTATATGCGCAGCTTTCCGGAACAGATCCGGCCTTACGTCGGTGACCGGCATTTCGTCACGCTCGGTACCGACGGCTTCGGTCGCTCGGACTTGCGTTCACAGCTGCGCAAGTTCTTCGAGGTCAACCGTCACTACGTCGTCGTCGCTGCGCTCAAGGCGCTGGCCGATGTCGGTGAGGTGGATGCCAGCCTCGTCGCGCAGGCGATCAAGACGTACAAGATCGACCCTGATAAGCCCAACCCCGCAACTGTCTGAGTGACAGGCGACACCCAGACCTCGGACGGTGAAACGGAGACGAACAAGTGGCAAAGAAAGCTGATGTTTTGTTGCCGGATATCGGTGATTTCAAAGACGTCGAGATCATCGAGATCCTGGTCAAGCCGGGTGACAGGGTCGCGCCCGAAGATCCACTGATCACGCTCGAAAGCGACAAGGCGTCGATGGAGATCCCGTCGCCGCAGGCCGGTGTCGTCAGTGAGATAAGGATCAAGGTTGGCGACAAGGTCAACGAAGGTGATCTGATCCTCGTGCTCGACACCGATGCCGGTGATGAAGCGCCGGCCGAGGTCAACGCGGTCGAAGCCGCCGAGCACCTCGAAGACGCCCCCGCGAGCGCGAGCCAGGGTGATGCGCCGCCGCCTGCCGAGCCCGCACCCAGTGCCGCGGCAGCACCCGCCGCCACGGTGGCCGAGGTGCGCGATGTGCACCTGCCGGACATCGGCGATTTCAAGGACGTCGAGGTCATCGAGATCCTGGTCGCGGTCGGTGACACCGTCGAAGCCGAGCAGTCGCTGCTCACGCTGGAGAGCGACAAGGCGAGCATGGAGATCCCTGCACCGTTCGCCGGCACGGTCGAATCGCTCGCGGTCAAGGTCGGTGACAGGATCAGCGAAGGCACGCTGATCGGCCGCATGCAGACGACTGCAGCGGCGGGCACTGCGGCAGCTGCCGAAGCACCCGCAGCGTCGCCGGCGCCGGCGGCACCGTCCGCAGCGGCGGCAGAGCCCGTCGTCGCCGAGACGGCGCGGCCGGCGGGTGAAAAGGAACAGCAGCGGCCCCCCGTGATGGTGCGCCCGACGGATGCCGTGCGCAGCCGTTCGCATGCGAGTCCCGCGGTGCGGCGCTTTGCGCGCGAACTCGGCGTCGACCTCGCGTTCGTCGACGGTTCCGCGCCCAAGGGCCGCATCACCAAGGAAGACGTACAGGCCTTCGTCAAGCGTGCGCTGGCCAGCGGTGCGCCGGCAGCGGCGCCGAGCACGGGCGGTGCCCTGCAGCTGCCCAGCATGCCGGCGGTCGATTTCTCCAAGTTCGGCGAGATCGAGGAACGCGAACTCGGCCGTATCAAGAAGCTCAGCGGCGCGCACCTGCACCGCAGCTGGCTCAACGTGCCGCATGTCACGCAATTCGACGAGGCCGACATCACCGAACTCGAGGCCTTCCGCAAGGAACAGAAAGACGCCGCCAGCAAGGCGGATGTCAAACTCACCTTCATGCCATTCCTCATGAAGGCCGTGTGCAAGGCACTCGCGACCTATCCGCAATTCAACAGTTCGTTGTCGGCGGACGGCGAGAAGCTGATTCTGAAGAAGTACGTGCACATCGGCGTCGCCGTCGACACGCCGAACGGGCTCGTCGTGCCGGTGATCCGCGACGTCGACAAGAAGGGCATCTTCGACCTCGCTGCCGACCTTGGCGAGATCAGCGCCAAGGCGCGTGCCGGCAAGCTCGCGCCCGGCGACATGCAGGGCGGCTGTCTGTCGATTTCGAGCCTCGGCGGTATCGGTGGTACGCAGTTCACACCGATCGTCAATGCGCCCGAGGTCGCGATCCTCGGTATCTCGCGTGCCGAGATGAAGCCGAAATGGGACGGCGCAGCGTTTTCGCCGCGTCTGATCATGCCGTTCAGCCTGTCCTATGACCACCGCGTCATCGATGGTGCCGAGGGCGTGCGTTTCACCACCTACCTGGCGCAGCTGCTCGGCGATATCCGCCGCTTGCTGCTGTGATGTTCCGGCATGCGTTACGACGCGTGCGGGGCGTGGTTCGGCCGACGGGATCGGCGATTCGAGGGGCGACGGCCGTGCCGGGGGGCTGATGGCGGCACCCAATGCAGAGCATTGACATCGTTACCGTGCACACGCAGATTTTTTTCTGCATTAATGCCGGTCTGACATCCGGAAACCGGTCTGCTTTACTTTACGGGCGGCCTGCATAGGCCCACAACGACGACGGGGCGAGGGGAACCTTCTTATGAGCAAACAGCAGGGTCAGGTCGCGGACATCCGCACCCAGGTCGTGGTCATGGGCGCCGGTCCCGGCGGGTACACGGCCGCATTCCGTGCCGCCGACCTCGGCTTGGGGGTGGTGTTGATCGAGCGTTACGCCAGCCTCGGCGGCGTTTGTCTCAATGTCGGCTGTATCCCGTCGAAGGCCCTGTTGCACACTGCCGAGGTGATCAACGAGGTCGCCGAACTCGAGCACATGGGCGTGCGCTACACGCAACCCAAGATCGACCTCGACAAGATGCGCGCGGGCAAGGACAAGGTGGTCGCCAAGCTTACGGGTGGTTTGGGCGCGCTCGCCAAGCAACGCAAGGTGCAAGTAGTCACGGGTGTAGGCAAGTTCGTCGGACCGAACCACATCGAGGTCCAGACCGCCGACGGTGTGACGCGTATCGAATTCGAGAATTGCATCATCGCCTGCGGCTCGAGCGCGGTGAAGATCCCGGGGTTCCCCAACGACGATCCACGCCTGATCGACTCGACCGGCGCGCTCGCGCTCGCTGACGTGCCGAAGAAGATGCTGATCATCGGTGGCGGCATCATCGGCCTCGAGATGGCCACGGTGTATGCCACACTGGGCAGCGAGATCGACATCGTCGAGCTGCAGGATGGCCTGATTCCCGGTTGTGACCGCGACCTTGTACGGCCGCTGCAGAAGCGCCTCGAGAAACAGGTCAGCAGCATCATGCTCAAGACCAAGGTCGCCGACATCAAGGCGCAGAAGAACGGTCTCAAGGTGTCGTTCGAAGGCCACAAGGCGCCGGAAGCGAAGATCTACGACAAGGTACTCGTCGCCGTCGGACGTTCACCCAACGGCCGGCTGATCGACGCCGGCGCTGCAGGCGTGAACGTCGACGAACGCGGTTTCATTCCGACCGATGCCAAGATGCGCACCAACGTGCCGCACATCTACGCCATCGGTGACGTCGTCGGCAACCCGATGCTGGCGCACAAGGCGACCCACGAGGGCAAGGTCGCGGCCGAGGTGATTGCGGGTCAACCGTCGTTGTTCGACCCGATGACCATCCCGTCCGTCGCCTATACCGATCCCGAGGTGGCGTGGATGGGCCTGACCGAGACCGAAGCCAAGGCCAGGGGCGTCGAGATCGAGAAGGGCGTGTTCCCGTGGGCGGCGTCGGGTCGTGCACTCGGCATCGGGCGTGAAGAGGGCATGACGAAGCTGATCTTCGATGCCAAGAGCAAGCGTCTGCTGGGTGCCGGCATCGTCGGCCGCAACGCCGGTGAGCTGATCGGCGAGACCGTGCTGGCGCTGGAGATGGGTGCCGATGCCGAAGACATCGGCCTCACGATCCATCCGCACCCGACGCTGAACGAGACCATCTGTTTCGCCGCCGAGATGGCGGAGGGCTCGATCACGGACCTCATGCCGCCGAAGAAACGCTGAGCCTCTTCCGCGTCGCGCGCGTCTCACCGATACTTGTCTGCGCCGCCACTGTCGTCCTGCCAGTGGCGGTCGAGGCGTCGCGCCGTGCCTGCGGCGGCTGCCGATTCCCGACCACTCGATATCCGCGCATTGCATCCCGCCGTGTCACAGCGGCACGGCGTTGTGACGGATGTGTGGACTCCGGCAGGATCTTTCCCGCATGGAGTCATGCCTGTGAACCCGGTGCTCGTATCGGTGGGGTTGCTGATTGGCAGCAACGTGTTCATGACCTTCGCCTGGTACGCACACCTCAAACATCTCGACGACCGGCCGTGGCTGGTCGCGGCCTTGCTCAGCTGGGGGATCGCGTTGTTCGAGTATCTGTTGCAGGTGCCCGCGAACCGCATTGGATACAGCGTGCTCAACATCGGTCAGCTCAAGATCCTGCAGGAGGTGATCACGCTCAGCGTGTTCGTGCCTTTCTCGGTGCTGTACATGAAGGAGCCGCTGAAGCTGGATTACCTGTGGGCCGGGTTATGCCTGGTCGGTGCGGTGTATTTCATGTTTCGCGACCGTTTCGGGTAATTCGCGACGGCGCGTTTGTGTACGATGTGCACCGGGTATGCACGACAGCCGGGGACGAAAGGCGTGAAGGACCTGCAACATCTGTTCGACAACAACCGCACCTGGGCCGAAGCGATCAAGCGCGAAGATCCGGGCTTCTTCGAACGGCTGTGCCGGCAGCAGGCACCCGACTACCTGTGGATCGGCTGTTCCGACAGCCGCGTACCGGCCAACGAGATCATCGACCTGCCCCCCGGTGAAGTGTTCGTCCACCGCAACATTGCCAACGTCGTCGTGCACACCGACCTCAATTGCCTGTCGGTGATCCAGTTCGCCGTCGAGGTGCTGCAGGTGAAGCATGTCATCGTCTGCGGACACTATGGCTGTGGCGGCATCAAGGCGGCGCTCGATAATCGCGATCACGGCCTGATCGACAATTGGCTGCGACACATCAAGGACGTCGGCCGTTTCCATGCCGCGCGGCTCGATGGCCTCGAAGGTGACGCGCTCGTCGATGGGTTGTGCGAGCTGAATGTCGTCGAGCAGGTCAACAACGTGTGCAACACGACGATCGTGAAAAACGCCTGGGCGCGTGGTGCGGATCTCACCGTGCATGGCTGGATCTACGGTATTCGCGACGGCATCCTGCACAGCCTCGTGCCGGGCATCAACGCCCTGCCCGACGGCAAGACCTGATGCGGCGCCGATCGGCGTGCGGCGGACGCGACATGCCGCGCGTGCTGCAGTAGCCTTCGCCCATGGTCACGCTTCACTACACACGCTACGGCACGCCCGGAAAGCCGCCTGTCCTGTTGCTGCACGGTCTGTTCGGTGCGGCGAGCAACTGGGGCTCGGTTGCGCGGCGCCTCGAAGCCGACTACGACGTCGTCGTGCCGGACCTGCGTAATCACGGCAAGTCCCCACATGCGACGGGCCACAGCTACAGCGACATGGTCGACGATGTGCTGGCGCTGTACGACACCCTGCAGATCGAGCGCGCGATCGTGGTTGGCCATTCGATGGGCGGCAAGGTTGCGATGATGCTGGCGCTGCAACATCCGCAACGTGTCGAACGTCTCGGCGTCGTGGACATCGCACCCGTCGACTACGGCCACAACTTCGACGAGGTGTTCGCGCGCTTCCGCGCCGTGAGTCTGAGGACGATCCACAGTCGTGCCGATGCGGATCGGCAGATGGATGGCGGCGTGATCGGTGGCGGCGTGCGCGCGTTCCTGTTGCAGAATCTGGTGAAGGGGCCCGACGGTTGGGCATGGCGGCTCAATCTCGATGCGCTGGATCACGCACAGGCCGAGATCACGGGGTTCCCCGATCTGCCTGCCGATGCGTCTTTCGACGGTGTCACCCAGTTCATCCACGGCGCGCTGTCGGACTACGTACTGCCGGCGCACCAATCACGCATCAGTCAGCTGTTCCCGCGCGTGGAGGTGTGCCCCGTGGAAGGCGCGGGTCATTGGGTCTATGCAGATCAGCCGCAGGGCTTCGCTGTTTGTCTGGACGCGTTTCTCCAGCGCACATGAACCGACGCTCCCCGGCGTAGCACGCGGTGTCCGCCGCGGCCTGTGTGCGGCTTGTTGGGTCTAATGCGACAGCCGCTGTGCGAGCGTCGGATCCAGTGTCGCCATGAATGCCTCGACGGCCTCGGTGTAACTGCCGGGCAGACCCAGGTCCGCGCTCAGTTCAGCATGGCTCTTGGCCTGCGGCAGCACGCTGGCCCGTATGTCCAGGTGCCTGCTCTTCTCTGCGTAGCGGTTTGCCTGCTCGCACGGGTCGTCCTTGCGTTGTGTCGAGCAGACGCCGAGCCAGGGCGATGCGTCGCGCCCGAGCCGGTGCAACGGAGACGCCGCGCGCCACTGCGCTGCGGAATCGCCGAATGCCTCGCGATAGCGTTGTCGCAGAAAGGGGTAGACCCGGGGCATCTGCGCGACGACGTCGATCGCACCGGCATCGAGCGAGATGGCGCCCAGTATCGCGCCGACACCGTTTTGCCGCCGTATCTGCGCGTCGGCATTCACCAGCGACACCAGGTGTGCGCCGGCCGAGTGTCCCATGAGGACGAGCTTGGTCGGGTCGGCGCCCCATTGGCGGGCATGCGACTGCACGTAGGCGACAGCACGCGCGACATGATGCGCCTGTGCGAGCGCGTTCGCGCCCTCGTTGACCATGGGGTAGTTGAGCGAGACGAAGGTGAAGCCTTTGGCGCCCCAGCGCGCGACCTTGTTGGTGGTGATCTTTGCACTGCGTTTGTCGCCGACGCACCAGCCGCCACCGTGCACCATGACGATGACCGGTGCCCCGCCCGGCGACAGTGCGGATCGCGCTTGGTAGACATCGAGCGTTTGCAGCGCCTGCTCGCCGTACGCGACATCGGCCAGATCGGGTGCAGGGCCGCGCTGGCGGCGTGCGACAAGTCGCTGCAAACGGTTTACCTTGCGTGCCCACTCGGCGCAGC
>JAGRHA010000027.1 GCA_020445205.1 Gammaproteobacteria bacterium | reverse complement strand
CAACAACACCTATTCGTTCGGCCGCTACTTCGAATGCCGTGGACAGCGCATCCTGATGTCGGGTTACCTCGGTTCGATCGGCTTCGCGTTACCTGCCGCGATGGGTGCGTGGGCCGCAACGCAGGCACAGCCGGAGTACCGCGGGCGCAAGGTGATTGCGGTCAGTGGCGACGGTGGCTTTGGTCAGTACATGGCCGAGTTCACGACCGCGGTGCACTACGGCATGAACATCTGCCACGTGCTGCTCAACAACGCCGAGCTCGGCAAGATCAGCAAGGAGCAGCGTGCCGGCCATTGGCCGGTCTGGCAGACCGGATTGCGTAACCCGGATTTCGCCGCCTATGCGAAGAGCTGTGGCGGCCTGGGGATCAGGGTCGATTCCGCGGATCAGCTCGACGAGGCCATCAAACGCGCGATCACCTACGCCGGGCCGGCATTGGTCGATATCGTCGCCGATGTGGAGCTGATCTGATGCGCTACGAAGAGAGTGTGGGTATCCCGACCGAGCCCGAGATGCCGATCTACTCGCAGAGCGCCGGCCTGCATTTCATGCTCAACTTCACGGTTGCCCTGGGCCTCATCATCGGCGTTGTTTTGCTGTGGCTCGGCCGTCGCGGGCGCGTGCTGTGGCTGCAGGTGTGGAGTGCGGGGCTCGTGGTGTTCAGTATCGCCTACCTCGGGGCCGCGGTGATGGGCGCCATCTGATTCGGGTGGTGTCGCCGCGTCACCGGTCTGCGGCGCGGATGGTACGGGTACGCCGGTGGCCGCGGTGCGCACTTTTCGCACGGTGTGATGCAGAAATTGCCTACATTCCGTGTGACCTTGTGTCAGCGGTCCCCACCCGACGCTGGACTACGCTAAAAAGACGGCAATTTCGTGCGCAGGGAGCCGACGCGAAGGGAGTGCAGCAATGACTAGGTCAACGGGATGTTGTCGCCGGCTGGCGGCACTGGGTCTTGTCGCCATGACGGGTTCGTCGATGGCGGTGTCGGAGGATTGGCAGGTCGAGCGCTTGATGGTGCCGACCCCCGCCCAGCGCGCGGCCGAGGCGCGCGGTGCCGTCGTCATCTACGATGGCCTCGAGGCGCGGCAGGTTGCGAACGCGCTGGATGCGCACTTCGAACGCATCCAGAACATGATGTTCATCCGCATCCATCACCTGCCACCGAGCGGGGCAGGGGGTGGCGCGGTGATCGAGAATGATGGTTGCGACTGAGTGCCCGTGCGCCGCCAGGGTTGAACCGACTCAGCGGCAGCGACGGGTGCGATCGGCATGCCGGCACATGCTTTTCAGGCAACCCGCCAGGGTCGCGCTGCGACGGCTGCAGCGCCGTGTTCGCGGTGTGTCGTGACCGGGTTGCAGCGGCAGGCCCGCGGTCGCCGTCGGGCCAGGTGAGCCGCTCAGCGGGCGGTTCAGATTCGGAACTGTTTCGAGATCGCCTGCAGATTCTGCACCGCGCGTTCGAGTTCGCCGATCTGGGTGGTCAGCTTCTCGGCGCCGTCTGACGTGGTCTGCGCCATCTCGTAGATGCCGTGCACATTGCCGTTGACGTTCTCGGCCACCTGGCTCTGCTCGTTCGAGGCGCGCGCCATCTGCCCGTTCATGCCGGCGATGTTGTCGATGGAGGCCGCCACCGCGTTGAGTTGTTCGCCGACCTGTTCGGCCAGCCCCAGTGTCGCGCCCGCTTTGTCGCGGCTGTTGTGCATCGTGGCGACGACCGAGTCGGTGGCATTGCGCAGCTGCTCCGTCATCGCCTGGATCTCTTCGGTCGACTCCTGTGTGCGGTTGGCGAGCGTGCGTACCTCGTCCGCGACCACGGCGAAGCCGCGGCCCTGCTCACCGGCACGCGCCGCCTCGATGGCCGCATTGAGGGCGAGCAGGTTGGTCTGCTCGGCGATCGCGCGGATCACGTCGAGCACGCTGCTGATGTTGTCGCTGTTGTTCTTCAGATGGGCCAGCGCCTCGGTGGCCGTTTCGATCTCCTGCAGCAGTTCCGCAGTGGCGCGAACGCTTTTCTCTGTCGTCGTCTTGCCGACACGTGTCGTACTCGCGGTCTGCTCGGTCTCGCTCGCGGCTGCACTGGCGCTGCCGGCGATCTCGCGTGCGCTGGCAGCGAGTTCGCTGACCGCGGTGGCGATCATTTCCGTATCGCGGTCCTGACGTTGGATCGCGCGGTTTGTGGCATCGCTGATCTGGCTGAGTTCACCGGCGATGCGGTGCAGTTCCTGGCCTTCGCTGACCATGGCCGACACGGTGTGCGCGATTTTCTCGGCGAAACGGTTGAACGCGCGCCCGATCCGGCCGATCTCGTGCTCGCCTTTTGCATTGAGTCGACGGGTCAGGTCGCCATCGCCATCGGCAATGTGGTCCAGCGCTTCGACCGTGAGCTGCAGGGGTCTGCCGATCGTGGTGCGGAAGATCAGGAACGTCGCGATGAAGGCCACGAGGCCCAGGGCGCCGACGGTAAACAGGATCGTGTTGCTGATCGCGTTGCCGGCGGCGAGGCTGTCTTCGAGGTTGCTCTGTACTTCGAGCACGCCGCGCACATCACCGAGTTTCCACCCGGTCTTCGGTGTTTCCGGATGGTTGTTGTGACAGGCGACGCAGGCGTCGGCGACCATCTTGTCGGCGATCGCCACGCGGATGGTCTCGCGTCCGTCACGCACTTCCCGGCGCGTGAACACCGCGTCGGGGTTCTTGCTCAGCGTCTGCCACGCTTCCTGTTGGAACGCGTCGAGCTGGCGCTTGCCACGCACCGGGAAGGGGTACGCGGAGTACAACTTCAGGTTGGTGCCTTCCTTTTCCAGCAGGCCACTGAGGTCGTGGATCATCGTCGCCGGCAGGGGAACCGCGTCCTTTTCCTGCGCGTGGTTGTACGACGGTTTGAGCGCACCGCTGCCGAGCACCTTGGCGATGACGTTCTTGGTGTAATAGGCGCGAATGGCCTTGAATTGGTCGACCGTCCGGCGCGCGTTGTCGACCGCCTGCTGTTCGACGTTGTCGCTGACCAGGTCGGGGACGATCATCGCCAATCCGACGCCGCCCGCGACGAACAGCGCGACGAGCGGGTACATCAGTTTCATGAAAAGGCTGCTGCGACTGAACATGGTGAATCCCTTGCATCCACGGTTGCGGTGCGGGAATTAACGGCATGCCGTCGGTGAACTTAACGTCTTTTCGGTGCGCGCAACGCGAGCGTACGACACGGTGTCGTGGGCGGCGGGACTAAGCGACTGAAACGCTAGCGATTAATGTCGCATGACTGCGTTGCGCTGAAGTGCCGCTGGTCGCGACATTGGAGGCGTCGCCAGGCGCATGCCTGTTAATCGAGGTTAAGAAAGTGGGTGGTGACATTGTCCACCGCCGCCGGCACGTCCGTAGGCATGTCGTCAGGGCATCCGGTAGTGAACCTCGAGGATGACCAGTTCGACATCGCCCGCGGGCGTGCGCACGCTGACGGCATCGTCGATTCGCCGCCCCAGCAATGCGCGCGCCATGGGTGAGTCGACACTGATCCAGTTGCGTTTCGGATCAAATTCATCGGCACCGACGATGCGTAAGGACTGCTCGCTGCCGTCGCCGTTCTCCAGCGTGACCCAGGCGCCGAAGTACACCTGCTCGCTGCCCTCCGGGTGATTGTCGACAACCTTGAGTTCGGGCAGGCGTTTCTGCAGGTAGCGAATGCGGCGGTCCATCTCGCGCAGTTGTTTCTTGCGGTAGATGTACTCGGCGTTTTCCGAGCGATCACCTTCGGCCGCAGCGGCCGCGAGGTGCCGCACCACTTCGCGTCGCCGGCGCCACAAATCGTCCTGTTCACGGTTGAGGGTCTCCCAACCACTGCGCGTGATGTACGGAGAGCGCGACGGCGTCGATGCGCGCTGGCGGTTCATCGGCGTCGGCCGACGCACTGCGCGTCGTTAACGTTTGGACGTTCGGTGCCGTTCATTTCAGCAGCAATCCTTCGTTCACCAGCGTGAGTTCCACGTGTTCAAGAAGATCCGTATCGCCCTGTTGTTGTTCGTACTCGTGCTGGTGGCGGCAGGCAGCTGGTTGCAGCATCGCCGACTCACCGACTGGGACGAACCATTGTGGATCGTGGTCTACCCGATAGCGGGTGACCAGACCGAAACGACGCGCACGCATATCGAGCGCCTGGACAATGCGTCGTTCGCCGCGATCGAGACGTTCATGTTGGGCCAGGCGAAGGATTATAGGAAACACCTGTCACGTGCGGTGAAGGTGATCGTCGGTCCGCAGCTCGATGCCATGCCGCCCGAACCGCCCTACAACGGCTCAGTGTTGTCGGTCATGGCGTGGAGTCTGCGGCTGCGCTACTGGGCCTGGACCCACGAATCCGACGCGCTGCTCGGTGACATCAGTCTGTTCGTGATCTACCACGATCCCGAGCGCTCGCCGAGCGTGCCGCATTCCCTCGGTATCAAGGAGGGTGGCATCGGTGTCGTGCACGCGTTCGCTGGCCGTGACATGACGGCATCCAACAACGTCGTGATCACGCACGAGATGCTGCACACCCTGGGGGCGACCGACAAATACGATCTGCACAACGATCAGCCGCTGTTTCCGGACGGCTATGCGGATCCGCAGCGCCAGCCACTGCATCCGCAAGAGCGTGCCGAGATCATGGCCGGGCGGATCCCGCTCGCGCCCGGCGATGCCGTGATCCCGCGCAGTCTGCAACAGGTGGTGGTCGGTCCCGCGACGGCCGCCGAGATCGGCTGGTAGCGCTGGCGTCAGGGCCAACGCCGCACAGGCCCCGTGGATCACGCACGCAGTTTCGCACAACACCATGCGACGTTCGGTACCGACGGGCAACCGCCGGTGGCGCCGCGCACCGATCTACCCGCCGAACACCTCGTGCGTCACGAGCCACAGGTAGAACAGGAACATCAGTACGCCGATGCCGCCCATGATCCAGGGGCCGCGGTAACCGCGCGCGGCTTTCGCCGGTGAGCGGCGGATGTCGCGCGCCCAGAGCAGGGCGCCCAGCACCATGGCGAGGCCGAGGAACACGCCTCAGAATTGATCGGTTTTGAGCATGACCAGGGTGCAGGCCTCGAACCATTCGATGCCGGCGTCGCTGAGACGCTGCTGCACCAGCTCACTCTCGGTGCCGGGATTGAAGATCACGCGGCCGGGGCGCAGGCCGATGATGGCGTCGACCTGTGGTTCGAGCAGTTTCGGCCCGACGTAAAGCGTCAGGGTATGTACGGGATCGGTTATCGCCTCCAATGACGCGCTCACGGGCAGACCCTCGATCTCGGCAAAACGCGGGTGCACGGGCGTGATGCCATAGCCGTGTTTGCGCAGCAGACGGATGCATTGGTTGGAATAGCGTGCCGGCTTCGGGCTGGCACCGAGTACGGCGACATGGTGATCGCTGTTGCGCATGGTCGATAACCTGGAAAAACGTCGGGATAGCGATCATAAACCGCACCTGTGGCGCGTTCACACCGTAGAATACGCGGCGATTTCAAGCTCGATGGAGAGACGCGATGATGGCATCAGCGGTACTGCTGCACGTGATAGCAGTGGTGATCTGGGTGGGTGGGATGTTCTTTGCCTACATGGCGCTACGGCCCGTGGCCGCGACACAGCTCGAACCCCCGGCGCGCCTGACCCTGTGGGTCGGCGTGTTCGGACGTTTCTTCCCCTGGGTGTGGGCTGCGATCGCCGTGGTCCTCGCCAGCGGTTTCTGGATGATCTTCGCCTGGTACAAGGGCATGGCGACGACGCCGTTGTTCGTCCACGCGATGCTCGGCCTCGGCATCCTGATGATGCTGATCTTCTTCCACGTGTTCTTCGCGCCCTATGGCCGCCTCAAGCGCGCGGTGGCAGCACAGGACTGGCCTGTGGGCGGCAAGGCACTCGGCCAGATCCGCATGCTGGTCGGCATCAACACCCTCATCGGCATGTTGACGATCGCGATCGGTGCCGGCGGGCGCTATCTGGTGCCGTAACCCGGTCGTGCGGGCCGCGGCCGTACGCTTGGCGGGGCGTACGGCGACGCCCGTCGTCGCATGGCCTGCACATCTCGGGTGTTGCGGATTCTGTCGCTGAGGTATTCGGCAAGTGACGCGTTCGCGTGCAAGCGCTGGCCGGGCATGGACAATCGGCCGCAATCCCGGATCGATGAACCGCTGTCGCCGGCATCGGTTTTTTGTCGTCGCAGGAATTCGTTTCGTTGCGCGCCGCCGGCGACCTACTCTTGCGACAGGTCCATTCGTAGCCGGAGCAAGACATGACCGATATCCAGAAGATCCTCGCTGGCGAGGCGGAATCCCTGCTCGCCCACCAGTGTTCGACGATACCCAAGAATCTGTTGCAGGTACCGGGGCCCGATTTCGTCGATCGCGTGACGGCCTACTCGGATCGCAAGACCGGTGTGCTGCGGGCATTGCAAAACATGTACGACCACGGCCGCCTCGGCGGCACGGGTTATCTGTCGATCCTGCCAGTGGACCAGGGTGTCGAGCACGCGGGTGGCGCATCGTTCGCGCCGAATCCGATCTACTTCGACCCCGAGAACATCATCCAGCTGGCGATGGCCGGTGGTTGCAATGCCGTGGCATCGACGCTCGGCGTATTGGGTTCGGTCGGGCGCCGCTACGCCCACAAGATCCCGTTCCTGGTCAAACTCAACCACAACGAGATGCTGACCTACCCCAACATGTTCGACCAGACGCTGTTCGCCAGCGTCGACCAGGCGTTCGATATGGGTGCCGTCGCGGTGGGTGCGACGATCTACTTTGGTGCGCCTGAATCACGCCGCCAGATACAGGAGATCAGCGAGGCCTTCGCGCATGCGCACGAGCTGGGTATGGCCACCGTGTTGTGGGCCTATCTGCGCAACAGCGGGTTCAAGAAGGATGGTGTCGACTACCACGAATCGGCCGATCTCACGGGCCAGGCCAACCATCTCGCGGTGACGATCGAGGCCGATATCGTCAAGCAGAAGCAGGCGACCTGTAACGGCGGTTACAAGGCCATCGGCTTCGGCAAGACGCACCCCAAGGTCTACGACGAGCTGACCAGCGAACACCCGATCGATCTCGTGCGTTACCAGGTGGCGAACTGCTACATGGGGCGCATCGGCATGATCAACTCGGGTGGGCCGTCGGGTCAGGACGATCTGCACCAGGCCGTGCGTACCGCGGTGATCAACAAGCGTGCGGGCGGCATGGGCCTGATCTCGGGTCGCAAGGCATTCCAGAAGCCGATGGAAGAGGGCGTCAAGCTGCTCAACGCCATCCAGGATGTCTACCTTTCCGACGAGGTCACCATCGCCTGAGGCTACGGTCGCCGCTGCATCGCCGGTGCGCGTGAATCGCGCGCGCACCGGCGCGCGGACCGGTGTAATGTGCGCGCGATGTTGAGAATCCTGCGCCGCTTCACCCTGCTCGTCGTCGCCCTGCTGATACCGCTGTACGCGGTGTCGCTGACCGAGACCCTGGAGGTACCGCCGGCGTGGCGGGCGATTGCGGTCGGCGATAGTCACGACCAGGTTCGTGCACGCCTGCGTGAGAGCGGCCTGCAGGATAGTCAGTGCGAGTGGCTGGGAACACGGCAGCGCGCGCGCTGTACGCTTGTCGGCCATCACCATGCCAGCGGTATCGAGATCGGTTTCGAGGGCGCGGGGTCGTCGGCGCGCGTCGCCGAGGTGCGGATCCGCGAACCGATCTACACCGGGCCGTTCCACCTGCACGCGCGTCTGCGCAGCGGCATGCGATAATCGGCGTCCGTCACCACCACGCAGCACGATGTTCAGACGCCCCCGACCCAACCTCTGCGCCCTGCGCGAGCCGCACTGGACACGCCTCGCGCCGCGTCGGCTGCCCGGCAGCGATGCCGCCACCCATGCCTGGCTCAGCGACCCGGGCTCGCTGACACGTTCGGTGATCGCGAGCTGCCGCCGCGGCAGGTTCAGCGTCGATCTCGTCTCGCAGGGGCCGGGTAGTGCGCTGCCCAGCGAGGCGGCACTGCTTGCCGACGGGCCGGCGCGTGCGGTGCTGGTGCGCGAGGTGCGCCTGAAGTGCGGGCGCGAGGTATGGGTGTTTGCGCGCACGTTGATCGCGCAACAGAGTCTGCGTGGCCCGGCGCATGCGCTGACCCGGCTCGGCCGCCGGCCGCTCGGCGAGGTGCTGTTCTCGGATCCGACCACACGTCGCCTGCAGGTCGAGGTCGCGCGCATCACGCCGCGTCACCGCCTGTTCGCGCGCGCCACGGCGCACCTGCGGAAGAAGCCGGCGGTGATCTGGGGGCGGCGGACCCTGTTCGATTATGGCGGCGTCTCGATCCTGGTCAACGAGCTGTTCCTGCCCGCCATCGCGGAGCTGCGGCGATGACGACGTCACCGCAGGTCGACGCGACACCGCCCTGGCGTACGCGCATCGGTCACTACTGGCGGCTGGTGCGCGCCGACCGACCGATCGGCATCTACCTGCTGCTGTGGCCGGCGTTGTGGGCATTGTGGATCGCCGCCGAGGGGATCCCACCATGGTGGACCCTGCTGGTGTTCGTGCTCGGCACGGCATTGATGCGCTCGGCCGGTTGCGCGATCAACGACTTCGCCGACCGCGAACTCGACGGCCATGTCGAACGCACCGCGCAGCGGCCACTGGCCACCGGTGCCGTGACGCCGCGAGAGGCCCTGCTGGTGTTTGCCACGTTGAGCCTGGTCGCATTCGCCCTGGTGCTCACGCTCAATCGCATGACCATTGCGCATTCGTTCGTCGCGCTTGCGCTGGCAGCGGTTTACCCGTTCACCAAGCGCTACACCCATATGCCGCAGCTGGTGCTCGGCGTGGCGTTCGGCTGGGCCGTACCGATGGCGTTCACGGCGTTGCAGGAGCAGATCCCGACGGTAGCGTGGGTGCTGTTCGCTGCCACGGTGGTGTGGGCGCTGATCTACGACACCATGTACGCGATGGTCGACCGCGACGACGATATCCGTGTCGGCATCAAGTCGACGGCAATCCTGTTCGGACGTTACGACCGCGCGGTCATCGCATTGCTGCAGTTGCTCATGCTGCTGTTGCTGTGGCGGGTCGGTGGCATGGCCGGGCTCGGCGCGCCCTACGTGGCCGCGCTCGTGGCCGCCGCCGTGTTGTTCGGGTACCAGCAGTGGCTGATCCGTGAGCGAGAACGTGCGGCCTGTTTCCGCGCCTTCCTCAACAATCACTACGTCGGCATGATCGTGTTCGCCGGAGTGTTCGCCGCTTACCTGGTCAACGTCGCGGCATGATCGTCATACGCGTGTTGTTTTGGCCGCTGTTGCTGTTGCCCGCCGTGTGGTGGGGGTGGCAGGTGCAGCACGCGCCGCCGGCAGCGCTGGCGCTCGACAACGGCGCGCGACTGGTGTGGGGCGAGTGTTGGTTCGATCACCCGTGGTGGCGCCCGGTGCATTGCGGCCATTTGACGACGGCCGTGGAAGACGGCGCCAACCCGCCGAGCTTCGTTCTGCCCGTGGTCTACATAGCGCAATATTTCTGGCGCCGCGCGGGACCGCCGACGCTGTACATCGCCGGCGGCCCCGGCGGGGCGGCATGGCTCGGCGAGGGTGAAATGGACTTCTGGCTCGACTGGGCCGAGCAGACGGGCTGGGACAGCGATCTGGTGTTGTACGACCAGCGCGGTGT
>JAGRHA010000026.1 GCA_020445205.1 Gammaproteobacteria bacterium | reverse complement strand
GGTTGGTCGTCAGGTGGTCACGCAGACCCGGCTTCGACATGCCTCTACTCCACGAAATCGACAATGGCGGCGATATTGTCAGCCATGATAACCGCTGCCTCGTACGGGATCAGCGCCCATGCCTCGCGAGCGGGGGAGACCAGCACGGCACTCGCCGACGTGGCGCTGCACCAGTCGTCACCGAGCGGCTGTATGCCGAGCTGAGCGGCAAGCGCATCGAGTTGTGCACGCGGCGCACTCACGATCTCCGCCCAGGCGATGCCCGAGCGGAACGTCGCAGTCTTTTCGGCGTCCGGGTAGTCATACGCGAGCAGCGTCACGCGCAGCCGGCGCTGGATATCGCTGCGGTGAGCGAGGCGGTTGAGCACGAAGGCATAGTGCTGCAGCAGCCGGGAGCAAGCATCGACGCGCGTGTCCGCGGCGACAAACAGGCGCCACACGCCCTGTTCGTCAGTGTCCGTGGCGATGGCCAGGTCGTTGTACTGCAGCGTGCGAGCTTGTGCGTAGACGACGGCTGACAGGTCCTGCAGTGGTTTGCGTTGCCACAGCTGGCCGAGATAGTAGCCACCGATGAGGGTGGCCAGCGCCGCCAGCGTCAGCAGCAGGCGCGCACGCGCGCCGCGTCGTCGACGGGTGGTCATGCGCGGGTCAGGCTGCCGCGAGCACCTTCTCAGCCGCGGGCAATGCGACGCCGTGAGCCACTGGGGCACCCATGTCGGCGAGCACGGCATCGAGTGCGCCCAGGCAGCCGGTAATGTTCTCGATCCGGCTGCTGTAGCCCATGAGACCGATGCGCCACACCTTGCCGGCGAGATCACCGAGACCGGCGCCGATCTCCAGGTGATGCTCCTTGAGCAGACGGCTGCGGACCGCGGCATCGTCGACGCCGTCAGGAATGCTCACGGCATTGAGTTGCGGCAGGCGATGCGCCTCGTCGACGATAAAACTCAGGCCCATGGCCTCGAGGCCTGCGCGCAGCGCTTCGTGATTGCGGCGGTGGCGCGCCCAGGCGTTCTCGATGCCTTCCTCGCGCACCATCAGCAGGGCTTCGTGCAGCGCATACATGGCGTTGACCGGCGCCGTGTGATGGTAGGCACGCTTCGCACCCTGGCCCCAGTAACCCATGATGAGATTCATGTCGAGGAACCAGCTCTGCACCTTGTGCGTGCGATTGCGGATGTGATGCTGGGCACGCTCGCTGAAGCTCACAGGCGCGATACCGGGTACGCAGGACAGGCATTTCTGCGTGCCCGAGTACACTGCGTCGATCTGCCATTCATCGACCTTGAGCGGCGTGCCCGCGAGCGAGGTAACCGCATCGACGATGGTGAGGCAGTTGTGCTTGTGCGCGAGTTCGACCAGCGTCTTGGCATCGGACTGCGCCCCGGTCGATGTCTCCGCGTGCACGAAGGCGACCACTTTGGCATCCGGGTGGGCGATCAGCGCGTCTTCGAGTTTCTGTGGGTCGACAGCATGGCCCCAGGCATCCTGCACGAGGATGGCCTCGGCGCCGCAGCGCTCGACGTTTTCCTTCATCCGTCCGCCGAAGACGCCGTTCTGACAGACGATGACCTTGTCGCCCGGTTCGACCAGGTTGACGAAACAGGCCTCCATGCCGGCCGATCCCGGTGCCGAGATCGGCATGGTCAACGCGTTCTCGGTCTGCATCACGTATTGCAGCAACGCCTTCACTTCATCCATGAGTTCGATGAACGCCGGATCGAGATGGCCGATTGTCGGCCGGCTCAGCGCTTCGAGGATCCGATGGGGCACATCCGACGGGCCAGGGCCCATCAGGGTGCGGAGCGGCGGATGGAAGGCGCGGAAATCCATGACAAAACCCCGGTTGGCTCAGTGGAGACAGGGCCGCGAGTATAGTGACGCGGGGAAAACGGGATCAAGCGCAATAACCGGACGTTTCTCCGGGTCAGGTAGGGGTGGGACGTCGGATCCGTGTCGCTGCGCTGCGATCATAGGCGCCGCGGCACCGGGTGCCATAGACGTTGGATGAAGGCTCGCGCTCGGCGCCCGCAGCAGTGCGGCCCGTACGCGTGCGGGCACGGCGCGTAGCGCACCCGGCGGCTGTCCCGCGCGCGAGCAACAACAATCTGAACAGGTGTTTGCGATGGAAAAAATCGAGAAAAGCGAGCAGGCGTGGCGTGACGAACTCACCGATGAGCAGTTCCACGTCTGTCGGCAACACGGCACCGAACGTGCGTTCACGGGTAAATATTGGGATACCAAAACGGCCGGTACTTACCGCTGCGTCGCCTGCGGTGAGCCCCTGTTCGCGTCACAGAGCAAGTTCGATTCGGGCACAGGCTGGCCGAGTTTCTGGGAGCCGATGACGCAGGAGGCGGTGGAAACGGACACCGACAGCAGCTATGGCATGGTGCGCACCGAGGTCCATTGCCGGCGTTGTGGTTCCCATCTCGGGCACGTGTTTCCCGATGGGCCGCAACCGACCGGGCTACGTTACTGCATCAACTCGGCGTCGTTGGCGCTCGACCCAGACGATTAGCGAGTGGCGCCGCACCGAGACGGAACGGTGCGGCCAGGTGCGCGCGGCGGCCCACGCTGCGACGATGTATCGGGGCAGTGAGTTGCGAATGAACGGCGACCGTGTGGTCGCCCTGCGCCGTGATCGCGCCGATACCACGCCGTGGACTAGAGGATGCCGCGGCTCAGCAGTTCCTCGACCTTCTTCGCCGACCACATGCCGCCACCCGGCGCGGGTCGCTGCAGTTCGTTCCACAGTTGCGCCGTCTGTTCGGGCGAAACGCGGTTGTTCATCAACTCCAGCCCTTCGCGGTTCAATGCACCGAGGTAGGCCTTCTCGCCTGCGATCTGGATCAGTTGGTCGAGTGAAACCGACATGTCGTGCATTTCGGCAAGCGCATCGATGACGTCTTCGGGTGAGGCCGTGGCCAACATCTGCACCGCTTCGGGCGCGATATCGGGGTATTCGATCTTGCGCGGCATATAGAGCTCGACGTCCTTGAGCCGTTGACGTACCAGGGGCACAACGTCGCGCGTTGTACCACTCGCGAGGTGCGGAAACTTGCTGTTGAAACGGTCGATATGGTCGACGACGACGGTCGCGGTTTCCATCTTCTTCCACACGTCGTGGGCCGGAATCCAGTCACCACCGAAGCGGACCATGGGTTGCTCGTCGGAGTCGCTCATCGTTTGCCGCTCGTAATGCGAATTTGCTGCCGATAGAAGGGGTAACGGCCGCGCCCCCGGCCACTTGAACGGCGTGCTGTGCGCTGGCTCACACGGGCAGGCGAACGAGGATCGATGCGCCGCCGATCGCTGCGCGCTGTATACGCAGCGTGCCGCCGTACTGGCGCACGATCTCGTCGACCACGGCGAGACCGATGCCTTCGCCGGGATTCCGTTGGTCTGCGCGCTCGCCGCGGCGCAGCAGGCGCTGAATGTCGCTGTCCGCAATGCCTGGGCCGTCGTCGTCGATACGAATGCTGATCTGGCTGGCGTCCTGCCCGCCGTCGACCGTCACGATGCTCGTCGCGTGCTTGTAGGCATTCTCGAGCAGATTTCCAAATAGCTCGAACAGGTCACCCTGGTCGGCACGCAGGTTCAGGGTGGTGGGCAGCGACAGGGTGCAGTGGATGCCACGTTCGCGGTTGACCTTGTCGAGCCCGCCGACGAGGCGGCGCAATACCGGCACCACATCGACCACCCGCGTCACGCTACTGACGCCGGCGACGGCGGCACGCTGGCGCTGGTAGCTGACGATCTGGTCGATGCGTTCACTTTGTTCGACGATGGCGCGGCGCAATTCACCGTCGGCACATTGCTCCGCAGACCCGCGCAACACCGCCAACGGCGTCTTCATGCTGTGCGCGAGGTCAGCCAGGCTGTTGCGCACGCGTTCCTGGCGGGTGCGGTTCTGGTGGATCAGCGAATTCAGATTGCGACTCAGGCCGGCGAGTTCTCGTGGCACCTCACCCTCGATCGCGCTGCTCTCGCCATCCTCGATGCGTCGCAATTGCGAACTCATGGCACGCAACGGCGCGAGCCCCCAGCGCGCGAGACCGGTCTGCACCGCCAGCAGCAGCACGGCGACACCACCCAGCCATGCCCACAGCGTGCCGCGAAATGCCTGTTGCTCGGCAATCAGTGCGCGTGTATCGATTGCCACGGCGAGCGCGTAGGGGACGCTGTTGCCGGCGTCGTCTTCCCAGCTGATGCCCTGCTCGAAAATCGCCAGCCCGGGTACCAGGCGGAACAACGACTCGCCCGCCAGCGCACCCGACACCAAGCGGCGGTCCTTGCCGATCATCGAGCCTGAGCGCCAGTGGTATGTCCCTTTTTCGCCTTCGACTTCGGCGTACAGGCCGGAATCGGGCGAATTGAACGCGGGTGCCCCGACGGCTTCGGGCAGACGCATGCGCCCGCGTTCGTCTTCGTCGGCGGTGGCCAGCAGGGTATAGACGTGAGCACGCAACTGCTCGCGCGCTGCAGCCTCGCTGCTGATGCGAAACGCACGATCGAGCACGCTGCCGGCGAGCCCGAGGAAAGCCACGAGGACGACGAGATTGCTGAGCAGCAGTCGCCGCGTGATCGACGGACGCACTAGTCGTCTGCCTGGACCAGTCGGTAACCGCGTCCGCGCAGGGTCTCGATCGGCTTGCGCTCACCCGTGGGGTCGATCTTCTTGCGGATCCGGCCCACCAGCACCTCGACCACATTGCTGTCGCGGTCGAAATCCTGATCGTAGACATGCTCGGTGAGTTCGGTCTTCGACACCACCTTGCCGGCATGCACGGTCAGGTACTCCAGAATCCGGTATTCATGCGCAGTCAGGATGATGGCATCGCCGTCCACGGTGACCTGCTGTGCCGTCGTGTCGATCTGCAGGTCGCCGACCACGAGCCGTGGACTCGCATGCCCCGCGGCGCGGCGTAGCAAGGCATTGACGCGGGCGATGAGTTCTTCGCCGTGAAATGGTTTGGTCAGGTAGTCGTCGGCACCGCTCTCGAGGCCTTCGACCTTGTCCTGCCAGGCATCGCGCGCCGTGAGGATCAGGATCGGGAAGTCGCGCTTGAGTTTGCGCAGCTCACGGATCACGTCGATGCCCGACATCCGCGGCAGACCGAGATCGATGATGGCGAGATCCATGGGGTATTCGCGGCCCAGGTACAGGCCGGTCTCGCCGTCTTCGGCGGCGTCCACCGAGTAGCCACGCTGCTTCAGTTGCGCGGCGAGCTGCTCGCGCAGGGCCGGCTCGTCCTCGACCACCAGGATGCGCATCGCCGGTTTACCTGCCGCGGCGTTCCGGCCGCCCGGAGTCGGCATCGATGTGCAGACGCTTGACTCGGCCGTCGTTGGTCAGGATGCGGATGTTGTGCTGCTCACGACCATCGCGCCGACGCGTCTCTGCCGACAGCACGCGGCCGTTGTAACGGTCGCGCGCTTCCGACACCGCTTCGTCGAGCGATTTGCGCCGGTCGCCCGCCAACGCACTCTGGGCGAGCAGCAGGCCGATCAGCAAACTGAGCAACAGCCTCTTCATCACATCCATTCCCGCGTACGCGGCAGTCGTCGTTTCAGAACTGGACCGGCTTCGACCGGCGATCGACGCGGATCCAGTCTCCCGGATCATAATCGGTGTGTGTCGTGAACACCTGCCCCCGATAACGATACTTTACACGGTATCCGACCAGCGCTTCGTGCGTCTCTGCGTAATCACCGCCCGTGCATGCGTAGTCTGGTCCACGAGCGGCGCGAGCGTCCACGCCCTCGCCGACACGGTTGCCGACCACCGCGCCGATGACCGTGCCGGCAATGGTCATGGCCGTGCGGCCGTTGCCGCCGCCGACCTGGTTGCCGAGGACACCACCGAGCACGCCACCGACGAGGGTGCCGACCAGCGCGCTGTCACGATCACCGAAGTAGCCGCCGTCGTGGCGTTGCCGGCAATGCTCGGGTGGCAAGGTTTCGGTAACCGTCTCGTAGACGGGTTTGACGTGCAGAACCTTGCCGAAACCGCGCCCCGGGCCGCGTTCGTCATGGCCCGCGTGCGCGGCCCCGAGACTACAGGCCAGCAGCGCGGCGGCAGTGTTGCGAAGCATCTTGTTCATCACGGTGTTCCTCTTGTTCGGTCGCTGCTGCGGCAGCTTGGAAACAAGACTAGCGACGCGAGCCTGAACCGACGCTGAACCGCACGGGTCGTCAATTCGCCGGTCGCAGTTGTGCCAGCAGGAACAGAACGCTGGTCGCGGCGACGACCGATGGCCCGGCCGGCGTGTCGAACAGCAACGAGGCCGTCAGACCACCCGCGACGGCGACGGCGCCGACGGCGGTGGCGATGACCGCCATCGACTCCGGACTATTGCTGAGGCGGCGCGCCGTGGCGGCGGGGATGATCAACAGCGCGGTGATGAGCAGGATACCGACCAGTTTCATGGCCAGCGCGATCACCAGCGCGACGAGAACCATGAACGCGAGTTTGGTCCTGCCGACGTCGACACCGTCGACCGCAGCCAGTTCGGTATGCACCGTGAGGTTCAGCAAGGGCCGCCAGATGACGGCGAGCGCCACCAGGCCGACGAGTGTCCCGAGCCATATCCAGGCCACGTCGTGCGTCGATACGGCCAGGATGTCGCCGAACAGGTAGGCAAGCAGATCGACGCGGATATCGTCGCGAAAACTGATCGCCACCAGGCCGATCGCCAGGGAGGCGTGGGCGAGGATGCCGAGCAGGGTATCGCTGGCCAGCGCCGTGCGTTGCTGCAGCAACAACAAGACAACCGCGATCGACACGGCGAGCAACAGCACGCTGAGCTGCAGGTCCATGTCGAGCAGCAGGCCCAGAGCGATGCCGAGCAGTGCCGAGTGCGCCAAGGTGTCGCCGAAGTAAGCCATGCGCAGCCAGACGACGAACGCACCCAGTGGCCCGCTGATGGTCGACAGCCCCAGCCCGGCGATGAACGCGCGAACGACGAAGTCATCCATGAGGGTGCCCGTCGTGGTGGTGGCTGTGCTCGTGCACGATATCGCCGTGCAGATTGTGCTCGTGATCGTGGTGGTGCGTGTAGACGGCGAGGGTATTCGTGTCCAGCGCGCCGAACAGGTCGAGATACGCCGGGTGCTGACTGACCGCCTCCGGGTGGCCTGAGCAGCAGACGTGCTGGTTGATGCACAGCACCTCGTCGGTCGCCGCCATGACGAGGTGCAGATCGTGCGACACCATCATGACGCCACATCCGCGTGTGTCACGCAGGCCGACGATGAGCCGGTAAAGTTCCGCTTGACCGTTGACATCGATGCCTTGCACCGGTTCGTCGAGCACGAGCAGATCGGGTTCGCCGAGCAGTGCACGTGCCAGTAGTACGCGCTGAGTCTCACCGCCCGACAGACGTTGCATCGGCGAGCGCAACAGCGCCGTGACCCCCAGTTGTCCTGCCGTCGCTTCGATGGCATGCGCTGGCGCCCTGCTGAGGGCGAGGAAGCGATGCACACTCAGCGGCATGCTGTCGCTCAGCGCGAGACGTTGTGGCATATAGCCGATGCGGATTCCGCGGGTACGCGTGATCGTGCCGCTGGTCGGCTTGATGAGACCGAGCGCGAGGCGCACCAGGGTCGTCTTACCCGCGCCGTTGGGACCGATCACGGTGAGGATGCGGCCGCGCTGCAGCGTGAAATCGATATGCCGTATCAGTTCGCGTCCGTTTACGCAGACACCGAGATCGCGGCCGACGATCAGCGGCTCAGGCGCCATCGTGTTGCTCCGCGCAGCGCGGACACAGACCCGCGATCTCCACGGTCTGTTCGCGGATATGGAAATGCAGGTCACGCGCGTTGCGCCGGATGCGGCGTTCGACCGCGTCATCGGCCTGCTCGGTGGTGTTGCTGCAGCGGTCGCAGATGAAGATCTGTGCGACATGCGATTCACCTGCGTGGCTGCAGCCGACGTAGGCGTTGCGCGAATTGATCTTGTGCACGAGTCCGTGTGCGAGCAAAAACTCCAGCGCGCGGTAGACCGTTGGCGGAGAGGGTTTGTGGCCCTCTGCGGCGAGTTGCTCGAGCAACTCGTATGCGCCGCTCGGTCGATGGCTGCGCCAGATCAGTTCGAGCACACGGCGTCGGATGGCGGTCAGGCGCACGCCCTGGGATGCGCACAGGTGTTCCGCTGTGCGCAGTGCCTCGTGCATGCAGTGGCGATGGTCGTGGCTGCTGGCCGGAAACGATGGGGCAACGGGTTTCATCATTTGTCTTCGCCCAGGCAGCGCGAGAACCCCGCAGCAAGCTGGTGCATGAGTTCATCGTAGGCGTGCGGCCCCGGCACCAGGTGACTGCCCAGTGGGTCGAGCACGCTGTGCCGTACATCGCGTCCCTCGCTGAGCCGCGCGATCAGTCTGCTATCGAACTGCGGTTCGGAAAACAGGCAGCGAACATCGTGTTCGGACAGCTGTGCGTTCAATTCACTGAGATGCGCAGCGCCCGGTCGGCGTTCCGGATGCGAGGTGATTGCGGTCAGCGGGTGCAGACCGTAGCGGTGCTCCAGATACTGATAGGCGTCGTGGAACACGGCATAGCGTCGCGTCAGGCCGTGCAGCTGGTCGAAGAGCGTTTGGTCGAGCGCCAACAGCTCTTCACGTGCGCGCGCCGCGTTGGCCTCGTAATGCCGTGCATTCTGCGGGTCGATGTCGCTGAGTACGGTGGCGATGTGCAGTGTCATGGCGACGGCATTGGCCGGGGACAACCAGATATGTGGATCGACCGCTCCATCCGTATGCGCAGAGCTGGCGTCAAGGTCGTGGTCGTGCAAATGCCGCGGTGGCAGCAACGTGAGTCCCGGCGTGCCGATCAAGGCCACGCTTCTGGCCCGCACACCCGTCGCGAGGATACGTTCGAGCGGGCGTTCGAGTTCAGGGCCGACCCAGAAGATCACGTCGGCATCGTGCAACAGGCGCGCATCCGATGGTCGCAAGGTGAACGCATGCGGCGACTGCTGGTGTCGGATCAGGAGCCCGGGATCGGCCACGTCGCGCATGACATTGGCGACCAGCGAGTGCAGGGGCAGGATGCTTACCATCACGCGCGGTGCTGCAGTCACAGACGCACTGAACGCGACGCATATCAGAAACAGGAGATGGAAGCGGCTTGGCATGCGATGGGGTCGGCTACGTCTGTGGCTAGGGAATGGCAATGTTATACAATAACACTGTAGCAAGTGGCCAGCGGGGTGGTTTCGTCGTATTCCCCTGATCTCGGCAGTATTTTTTTTCGCACGGTGTAAACTTCGCGCCGACGGTCGCAGATGACCGTTCGGGAGAACCCTTCATGAATCTCAGTCAGCATAGCGAACGGCCCCTGCTGCCTGCTCAGCCGGCACATGGGGGCGGGTTGGGCGCTATGCTGCACGGTATGTGGCGACACTACGAGAATTCGTCAATCCCGCTGGGTCTGAAATGGTCGGTCAGCATCGCGACGCTGATCGTGGTGGCCATGGGTGTGCTGGGTTTCTATCTCATCCAGCAGCAGGAAGCGGGGTATCGCAGTCAGGTCGACCGCTTCAGCCAAGTCATCGTCGAACAACTCGCACGTGTCAGCGGCGAGCCGCTCATGGCGGGCGACACGCTGGCATTGCAGATCCTGTTGCAAAGGCAGACGCAGAGCGAACTGGTGCTGGGCACCTCGTTGCACGACAGCGACGGCGTTCCGGTGGTGACGGCCGGGGTCACGCCGCCGGCGCGACCGGCTTCGCTGTACGGATCCGAGGACGTGCGCTCTTGGGACTGGGACAATGGCGAGTACCAGGGCCTGTCGTACGTCAGCCCGGTGAGGTACCAGGACGTGATCGGCGGATATGTGACGGTCAGCATCGATCGCTCGCCACTCGAACGCGATCTGCAGCAGACGCTGCGGTTTCTGATGGTGTCGACCTTGTTGCTCATTTCCGTCGGCGTGATGCTGGCGTTCGTGCTCGCCCACCGTCTGTCGCGACCCATCGAGCGCCTGGCGCGCGCTGGTGAGTCACTCGACGAGGATACGTTGCACGGGGTGCTCGAGCGGCGCGATGAAATCGGGCAGGTACTCGAGACCTTCCATCAACTCGCCGAAGGGGTGCGGCGGAAGAACAAGGTCGAAGCGGCATTCTCGCGCTATGTGTCGCCGCAGGTGGCGCAGCAGGTATTGGCCAGCGAGAACATGTTGGGCGGCGACTGCGTGACGGGCAGCGTGTTGTTCTGTGACATCGTGGGATTCACCGAGCTGTCGGAGACACGCGAACCCGGCGAAGTGGCGGCCTTGCTCAATGATTACTTTGGTTACTTCGCGCTTGCCGCGGAGAGTTGCGGCGGTACCGTCGACAAGTTCATCGGCGATGCGATCATGATCGTGTTCGGTGCACCGCACGCCGACCCCCACCATGCCTTGAATGCACTGACCTGCGGTATGCTGATCCAGCAGTTGACCGCGCGCATCAACACCGCGCGCGAAGCGTCGGCACTGCCGACGGTGCGGTTGCGCGTCGGCATCAGCAGTGGCCCGATGCTGGCAGGAAATCTCGGCAGTACGGAACGAATGCAGTACACGGTGGTCGGTGATACCGTCAATGTGGCTGCGCGCTTGTGTGGCATGGCGGAACCCGGCAGTGTGTTGCTCACGTGTTCGATGCTCAGCGGCGGACAGCCCGGCGACCTCGTGCACTATTCCGATATGGGTCCGGCGCAGTTGCGTGGCCGGAAGAGCAATGTCGAGGTCTGTGTCATGGATGTCGAAGCCGTGGCCCGTGATGTCGATGCCGATCGTTTGATTGAGCGGATCTTGTCCACCGTTGGTCGCTGAATGCGAAATTTCCTTGTTCTCATCCTGCTGTTGCTGCTGTCTGCGTGCGCCGAACTGGGCGGGCGGCTGACCGCGCCGGAACCCTTGTTGAACCCGCCGGCGACGGTCGCGGAGGCGGAGGCGATTGCCCGCGACTTCGCCAAACGGGGGCGCTGGGCGGAAGGTTTGCGGTATCTCGATTCGGCGGCACTTACCTTCCCGGACAGCCCGGCGCTCGAAGACGCGCGGCAGCGCCTCGCCGACGATTGGCTGCGTGAAGAGCGGGAACTCGAGGACCGGATCCTGATCGGCGACGCCGAAAATCTGCGCGCGAAGGTTCAACTGCTGGAGAAGATCTCCATCGCGCAACCGGATGACCTCGTCGCCACGTCGCGCAGGATATTTTGGAAGGAGAAGCTCGGCGACCAGTTGCAGCCGCTCACGCAGTGCGCCGAAAGGCACATCGAAACCGCCCCACAGCTCGCCAAGCGCTGTTTCGAAATCGCTTCATGGCTGCCGTCCACCGCCAACACAGAGGCCCGTCTGGCGAAGGTCGACGAAAAGCTTCGTACCATCGAGAGTGTGGCCGCGGAACGGCGGCGCAGCAGTGAGGCGCGGGAGCGTCGGGCACGGGCGCGGGTGTTGATGAACAATGCCAAGGCGGCGATCGACGCGCACAATTATCGCGACGCCCTGGACACCTTGGAGCAGGTCGCGCGCCTGCAGCCCAACGATGCCGAAGCGGCGGGGCTGCGGGAAGAGGCCTTGTCGATGATCAGTCCACAGGTGGGGGCGCTGATCAAACTGGGTGACCACCTCTATCTCGACGAGCAGTTGGAGGCGGCTGTCGCAACCTGGCAGGCGGCGTTGACCCTGCGTCCGCAGGACGAGGAAATCATCAACCGCATCGAACGCGCAAAAACGGTCCTCAGCAAACTGGAAAACCTGCGCAAACGACAGAACGGTACGTCGACTGCCGAATGACTGCGGACAGCCGACGCGGCACCGTTTCGCGCCGGCTTACATCATGTTGCTGTTGAGCAGGAAGTGTACGCCGATGCTCGCGGCGTAACCCAGTGCGATCGCCCACGTCCACTTGAGGTGGGCGAAGAAGGTGTAAATGCCGCGCGCCTGACCCATGACGGCGACGCCTGCAGCCGACCCGATCGCCAGCATCGATCCGCCGACACCCGCGGTCAGCGTGACCAGCAGCCACTGGCCATGTGACATCTCCGGATTCATCGCCAGCACTGCGAACATCACCGGGATGTTGTCGACGATCGCCGACAGCACACCGACCAGGATGTTTGCGCTCGTCGGTCCAAGTTGGCCGTACATCAGTTCCGATCCTACGGCGAGGTAACCCAGCGTGCCGAGACCGCCCACGCACAGGATGATGCCGTAGAAGAACATCAGCGTGTCCCACTCGGCGCGCTCCAGCGACTTGAAGATGTTGTATTGAGCGACGGCGCCGTGTGCGTCGTGCTTGCCCGGCAAGGTCTCGGTGCCTTCGAGGTCGAGCTGGTGCTCACCGAGATTGTTCTCGCCCTTTTCCATCATCGATTCGGCCGAGCGCTTGGCGACGGGGCCGTTGGCACGTCGCTTCAGGTAGTAGCCGAAGAACTTGAGCAGGCCGAGGCCGGTCATCATGCCGAGTACCGGTGGCATGTGCAGGAAGTTATGCGCCGAAACCGCCATTACAATGGTCACGATGAACAGGCCGACCACGAACCAGGCGCCGTGTTTGAGTTCCGCCGTCGCGTTCACCGCCTCCGGTTTCTCTTTAGGTACTGCGAACGACATCAGGAGTGCCGGCACGAACCAGTTGACGAGCGAGGGCACGAGCAGCGCAAAGAATTCGCCGAACTGGATGATGCCTTTCTGCCACACCATCAGCGTAGTGATATCGCCGAATGGTGAAAACGCGCCGCCGGCGTTCGCCGCAACGACGATGTTGATACATGCCACGGCGACGAATCCACGATTGGTGCCACCGACGGCCATCGCAACGGTCGCCATGAGCAGCGCCGTGGTGAGGTTGTCGGCGACGGGCGAGATCCAGAACGCGAGCAATCCTGTGAGCCAGTAGATGGTGCGTAGCGAAAAGCCCTGGGTGACCAGCCACACGCGCAGCGCATCGAACACGCCGCGTTCTTCCATCGTGTTGATGAACGTCATCGCGGCGAGCAGGAACAGGAACAGCTCCGCGAACTCCAGCAGGTTGTGCCGCATTGCCGCTTCGGCGGTATGGATGTCGCCCGTCTGTCCGTAGGCAATGGCGACCAACACCCAGATGATGCCGGCCGCGACGATCACCGGCTTCGATTTGCGCAGGTGCAGTGACTCTTCTCCGATGACCAGCGCGTAGGCGAGCACGAACACTGCGAGGCTGATCCAGCCCGCCCAGTGCGACGTGAAGTCGACCGCGTGTCCGTCGGTGGCGGCCAGGGCGGCAAAGGGCAGCAGGCACGCCAGCAGGGCCGTCAACGAGATCGCTGCGATCAGGCGTCTTCGGCTGCGCATGGAAGTGGCGTTTTTCTGCGGCGAAGAGGTCCCTGTGAATCGCATGAATTTTGTTTCCCTTTATTGAGAATTGGATTGACTGCACCTATCGGCCCGGGGGGTGGCAACTTGAACTGCGGCCAAGCGAGTCCGCACTTCGTCGCTAACCCGATTCACCCCGACATTGGGAATCTTATACCTACGGCGCTGCGTGGCACATAACGGGCCTCGCGCACCCTGTTGCCGTTGATGTAGTGCAGGGGTCGTCCCGCTATGCCGTGGGCGGCCGTGGTTCGCGCCGGTAGGTGTCGAAGGCGCTGAGGTACCAGGGGCGCATCGCCAGCAACAGGCCGATGTTCTGGCGCTTTGCAGGCGGCCGCGTACTGTCGCCGAGTTGCGCGTCGGCGAATTCGGCCGCGACGCGTCGCAGGCTGTGTTGCACACGCTCGATCGATTGCGCCGTCAACGCACCGCTGAGGTAAAGACGCATCTCGCCGTCTGCGTCGAAGCGGCTATGCAGGAACTCGGTTTGTACTTCGTGCTCGAAAAAGCGTTCGATCGGTCCATTCGACAGCCAGCGGAAGTCGCGCGAGATGCGCAGGCGGATACGGTTCCCCGGCTGCAACTCGATGAGGCCGAGCCGGTCGAGCTGCGCCAGCAGGTGGACACACTCGGAGGCGCTGAAGCGGTACGCACCGAGTATGTCGGCAAAGCCCCAGCCGTTGCGCACCAACAGTGCGACCAGTAACAGCGAGCGGTCGGCAACCAGGTGTTCTTCCTGCGCAAGCGTGAGTGCGGAAATGTGTTGCTTTGACTGTTCGTAGTGGGCGACGAGGTCGGTCAGGTCGAGGTCGACGAGGCGGCAGACGGATTCCAGGCGCTGCAAGGTCATCGCCGCGCGACGTGACGAGAACATCCGTTTGACGCTGACCTCGCTCATGTCGAGCGACGCGGCGACATCGCGGTAGGTCAGCCCGTGCGATCGCAGGACGCGTTTCAGGGTCCCGACCAGTGCGTTGATCTGCGACATCGGTGGGTCTCTCAGTACGATGTGGTCAAAAAGTATCTTATTTGGATACTAGTTGGTCAATTCGCCGATACATCTGCGATGTCAGTTTACGTTGTGGATACCATCAGCCATGCTCTCGCCACCGGTTTCGCAACAGGAGCCCGACAGGACATGCCAACCGTTTACGACTTCAAACCGCGCTTTCAGGGCCTGCTTCGGCCCATCTCCGACCGGCTTGCACGTGCCGGGATTACGGCTAACCAGGTCACCGTCGCGGCACTGCTGCTGTCGGCAGTCGGTGGTGGCGCGCTGCTGTGGGAGGTGAGCCGTCCAATCGGCTTGCTGGCGCTGCCGCTGGTCCTGCTCGTGCGCATGGCGCTGAATGCCATCGATGGCATGTTGGCCCGCGAGCACGGCCAGCAATCGTCACTCGGTGCGGTGCTCAACGAACTCGGTGACGTGCTTTCCGACATCATGCTGTACCTGCCATTTGCCGTGTTGGCCGGCGCACCAGCAGCGCTCGTCGTGGGTGTCGTGCTGGCCGCGCTGTTGGTCGAAATGACGGGTGTGGTCGGGGTGCAGATCGGTGCCGGGCGGCGTTATGAAGGTCCGGTGGGCAAGAGCGACAGGGCCGTGCTGTTCGGCGGCGTCGGTCTGTTGCTCGGCGTGGGCGTCATGCCGGGGGCGTGGCTTACGTGGCTCATGGCGCTTGCCTTTGTCCTGTCGCTGGTCACCGTGGTCAACCGCGTGCGCGCCGCGCTGCGTGAGGTGGCGTGATGCAAGCCTTGTCGCCCTTTACGCCGTTGCACGGCGTCGTTGCGCTGATCTTCGTACTCCTGGGCATCGCATCGCTGGTGGTGCGCTGGCTCAAACAGCGCCATCCGATGAAGGATGTGACCGAGCTCGAACAGCGTGTACGCAGCTGGTGGGTCATGGTGACGGTGTTCAGTGCTGCGCTGCTGTTCGGTCCGGTCGTCACCCTGGTGTTCCTGGCCTTCGTCAGTTTTCTCGCGCTCAAGGAATACTTGTCGATGATCCCGACGCGTCGTGCAGACCGACGCGTGTTGTTCTGGGCTTATCTCGCCATCCCGCTGCAGTTCTACTGGGTCG
Organism: Gammaproteobacteria bacterium; assembly: GCA_020445205.1. Classification (GTDB taxonomy): domain Bacteria; phylum Pseudomonadota; class Gammaproteobacteria; order Chromatiales; family Chromatiaceae; genus Thiosocius. The sequence goes on along the minus strand of JAGRHA010000026.1, from coordinate 982 downwards.
GAACTCACTGGTATGGCATGTTCATCGTCTTCATTCCCGTCTACCTGTTTCTGCTGTTGCCGCTGCGCATGGTGCTCATCGGCGAGACACAGGGCTTCCTCCGCGCCGTCGGCACGCTGCATTGGGGCGTGATGATCACGGTATTCGGACTCAGTCACGCCGCGTATCTGCTCGCGCTGCCGGGTGAGGGCAACGCCAACGAGGGCGCGGGCCTGCTGCTGTATCTGGTATTCCTTACCCAGTTCAACGACGTCGCGCAGTACATCTGGGGCAAGCGCTTCGGCCGTCGTCGCATCGTGCCCAAGGTGAGTCCGAACAAGACATGGGCGGGTTTTATCGGCGGTGTGGCAACGACAGCGATCCTGGCGATGCTGCTGGCGCCCTGGCTGACGCCGATGAACGCCCCGGCTGCGCTGCTGAGCGGCCTGATCATCGCGGTGGGCGGATTCGTCGGCGACGTGAACATGTCCGCGCTCAAACGTGACCTGGGCGTCAAGGACACCGGCACCCTGATCGCAGGCCATGGCGGCATTCTCGACCGTGTGGATTCGCTGTCCTTTGCGGCACCGCTGTTTTTCCATTTCGTGCACTACGGGTTCTACTGACATGGAACGTGTCTTGCGCTGGGCATTCTTCACCCTGCTGGTCCGTCCGCTCGTGCTGTTGGTGATCGGGCTCAATGTACGCGGTCGCCAGCATCTGCCGGGCGACGGTCCGGCCATCCTCGTCGCCAATCACAACAGTCATCTCGACACCTTGGTGATGATGACGCTGCTGCCCACGCGCCTGCTGCCGCAGCTGCGCCCTGTCGCTGCGGCGGACTACTTCATGCGCAATCGTGCGCTGGCATGGTTCGCGACACGCATCATCGGCATATTGCCGCTGGACAGGCAGGCGCGCGGAACGCGTGATCCACTGGCCGGTCTTGTCGATGCCCTCGATCGTGGCGATATCCTGATCCTGTTCCCCGAAGGTTCGCGTG
>JAGRHA010000005.1 GCA_020445205.1 Gammaproteobacteria bacterium | reverse complement strand
TCGGTGCCAGCAGGCGATCAAGTTCGATCGTGGCAGCAGATCCCATTAAGCTCCCCACACATCCTTAATTAGATGAGCATAGTTCTGTAAGTAAGTGTACGCAATGTGACTATTCAGCGTCGATAGCTGCCAGATGGCCACCTTTTCAAGACCGTTCGTGGTGCACCGGATGCATCGGCCGACACTGGACACTCGTCCGGCCGTGCGACTGCGGCGGCGAATGTTTATTATCGCCGTGATACACGCTCGCGACGCCAGCGACCACAACAAGCGCGGCATGGCACGCGCAACAACGAGGAGATCGGGAAATGAGTCGAGGACGAAAGCTGCTCTCCCTGCTGCTGACAGTGATTGCGCTGATCGGCTGCACGACCAAGGCACCGACGATCGCGCACACCCACATCGGACATGCGATCACGGGGTGGATCGAGACACCGGGACAGACCGGGCTCCTCATCACTGCCGAGCAGGAAGGTGCGACAGTGGCCGCCAACACGCGCCAGGCCGCCGCAGCCGCCAACCTCGACGCCACGCGCCGCGCGGTCACCGAGGCATTGCACGCGCTCGACCCCAGCAGCGCACCCGGCGGTACGGCGGGACTCGGCTTCGGCCTGCTACCGGCCGTCCGCGAGACATTGAGTCACATGGCATTCGCCGCCGAATCCGACGATGCCTCGGCCAACGTGCGCACATCGGTTCCGGAGATCAACAAGAAGGCGACTTCGATCGTCAGCCGTTGCAATGAACTCGAAGTGCTCGGTCGCGCCGCGCTGGCGTCACGGTCGGCCAAAGAAGCGAAATTGCTGGCCCGGGAGATGGATAAGCTCGCGGCAGGTATCGTCGACGACGGTACCGGCGTCACGTACGGACTCGCCCACCTGCGCACCGACATCGAAGCGATGATCGATCGCGAGGATCCGCGCTACACCACCGTGGACACCTGGTATCTGTTGAACCTGGTGCGCCTGCCGAGCGGCAAGTGGATCTTCCAGCAGCGCGATCCCGGCAGCACGTCCGGCTACGGCTTCCCGCAGTAAGTGAGGGGATGCGGCAGCAATGACGCGAGCTGACGACACCCGCGGCAGGCAAGGCGCACGGGCGACGCACACGGCGGCGCTGACACTGATCATGCTCGCGGCGATACTCGGGCCCCACCCTGTACTGGCGTCGGACCGCAGCTTCTGCCTCGAGGGCCAGGGCATCCGCGCGATCGAGGCGTGCCGCCGCGCATTACGCAACGAGCGCGACACGCTGGCGCTGTATCGTGCCCTCGGCGGTCATCTCGAGGCCTCGGGGAATCTCGACGGCGCGATCGCCACCTACCGCGAGGGGCTGGCAGCGCATCCGGGCGACAGCCAGTTGACGGCGCGGCTCAAGATAAGCCAGAGCAACCGGCGCGAGCGTGCATGGATCGAACAACGCAACCAGGCGCAGCCGTCGGGCGGCAGCGCCGAAGCGCGGGCGCAGTTCACGGTCAACAAGATACGCTGCACGACCCGCACGGGCGACGACGCTCTCCGGGCGTGCGAGCAGGCGTTGAGCGTGTCCCCCGACGATCGCGAGCTGCAGCAGCGCCTGGCGCAGCTGCAGGCTTCCCAGCCCGTAGCCCCCCGCATCACTGAGCAGGCGCAGCCGCCGGCGCCACCACCGCCGGAAACCGTACCGAGCGCGGAACAGTCCCGCCAACGTGCCCTCGTAGCACGCATCCAACAGGAACTGACCGACCTCGGCTACACCCCGGGCGTGGCCGACGGTATCGCCGGCGGCCGCACCGTAAGCGCGGTCTCGGCATTCGCGCGTGCACGTGGCCTCGCTCAGCCCACGCCCGCGCTGGATGGCGCCCTAGCCGACGAACTGCAGCGTGCACTCGACGAACAGGCGGACGCGCTCGAGCGCCTGCAACAGGCGACACGGCTGCTTACGGACGGTCGCTTCAGCGACGCACGCCGCCTCGCCCAAAGCACTGCGCAGGCCGCGGCCTGGAGCCCTGCCGTCAGCCGCCAGAGCGATGCCCTGCTCGCCCGCACGGCGGACGCCGAGCAGGCGTGGCAGCAGCAACGCGTCCGCCAGCTCGCTGCCGAGGTCGACGCTCACCTGCGGGACGGCGACATCGCGTCCGCCAAGTCGCTGGTCGACGAAGCACTCGCGAGCTTCCCCGATGCCGAACCCCTGCAGCGCGTTCGCGACGCGCTCGCTGCAGCGGTGATCGAGCGCGCACGTAACGAGGCGGCAGCGCAACGGCAACGTGCCGGTGACGAAAAGCAGGCCAGCGCACAACGCGCCTTTGCCGCCGGTGACTTCGAGCAGGCCACTGCGATCATCAACGACGGCCTGGCACTCGCGCCCGGCCATGCGGGCCTGCTGGCATTGGCGTCGCAGGTGGATACCGCACAACGCGACGCTGAGCGGCTCGCCGATGAACGTGCCGCGGCCGCCCGGCGCGTCGAACAGGAGCAAGAACGCGCTGCCGCGGCAGAACGCGAGCAGGCCGACGCCGCACGCCGCCAGGTGCAGGCGTGGCTCGCCGATGCCGAGACGGCACTCGCGCAGGATGACTTCGCCGCGGCACGGCAGAAGCTCGCACTCGCGCGCGGCCAGGCGCCAAACGACCCACGCCTCGAGGTGCTGCAAAAACACCTGCAGACCGGCGAGCGCAGCGTGGCGATACGCGAGAAGCTGCAGGCCGCAGCCGCTGCGGCGGACGCGCCCGATGGCGCCGAGAACGCCCTCGCCATGCTCGACGAGGCTGCATCGCTGACCAACGATGCCCTCGCGCTCGATCCCGATGCCAAGGTGCTGTGGCAGTTGCGCTCGGACGTTTCGGCGCGACGTCAATCATTGGTCGCGGAACAGCAGCGTCAGCGCAGGCAGGGTGAAGAAATCGCGCAAATCACGACCGCAGCGCGCGGCCTGATGCAGCAGATGTCACGCCTCGAAACCGAGGCTGCCGCACGCGAGATCGCGTTGAAACTGGACGCGCAAAAGATTCTCGAACAGGTTTGGAGCAGCGGCCGTTAACGGCTAGGGTGCCCACTCAATCGTCGCTGGCACGACGCTGCAGGGCTATGAGGCCCTCGTGGTACGGCGCGATCATCAGGCCGATCTCGACATAGCGCAGGGCGGCAGCGTTGTCGTGATCGGCATACTTCGAACGCGCCAGGGTATCGAAACGGTCTGCCATGGCGCCGAGCTGGCGCCGAGCCTCCGCATTCTCCGGATCGATGCGTAGCACGGTGCGCAAGGTCGCGAGCGCATTGGCACCCTCGGGCACCGTGAACCGCCCCGCTGCGAGGTGATTCTGTGCCCGCGTCAGCAACCGCGCCACCTGTTCGTTCTGCTGCGGCGACAAGCTGCGCGGTTGCCGTAACGCGGTGATCACGTCGCGCCAGCCCGCGGGGGCGAACTCGCTGGGCACAGCAACCAATGCGCGTTGCGCAAGATCGACAGCGAGCGCCGACTGGCCAACCGCAAAGGCATTGTCGATGACCTGGCGCATGCGCTCGGTCAGCGCGGACCAGTCGAGAGCATCGGTCGTGACATCCCTGCCGCCGGCCAGCGCCTGTGCCCGCCGGTAGTCACCGGCAACCTGTTCGAGCAACGCGAATTGGCGCTCGAGCGTGGCCCCCGAGGTGATGATCTCACCGCCGGACACGCCATCCGGCGGCGTCACCACCGGTTGCTCTGCCGCGCGGTGCTGCCACAACCAGACGCCACCGATCGCGACCAGGGCCGCTAGGCCGGCGGCCACCCACACACCTTTCCGTCGTGGCGTCGCATTGGCGGGCGCCATGACCGTCGCGGCCTCTGTCGGCACGCTAGATGGCGGCATGCTCTGGCCTGCCGCCGAGAAACCACCCGGGCTGGTGTTTCGCGGGCTCACCAGCACCGTGTGATCGGTGCCGCTGACACCGCCACCCGCGCTGAGCAAGGCGACGACGAGATCGTCGGCGGACGCGAAACGCTCGGCTGGACGCTTGGCCATGCACTTGTCGATCACTGCCTGCAGATGACGCAGCCGGCCCGGCAAGGCGGGGACCGGATCGTTGACGTGCTTCGTCACGACGGCAAAGGCGCTGTCGGCTTTGAACGGCCGACCGCCGGTCAACGCCTCGTACAGGGTGACGCCGAGACTATAGATATCCGACTGCGGGCTGACCTTGTCGCCCATGGCCTGCTCGGGACTCATGTAGTCCGGCGTGCCGATCGCCGACCCGACCACGGTCAACTGGGTGTTGCCGGTGAGCGCCTTGGCGATGCCGAAGTCGGACAACAAAGGCGTGCCATCGTCGCGAAACAGGATGTTCTCGGGTTTGATGTCGCGGTGGATGAAGCTGCGCTTGTGCGCGTACGACAGCGCGCGTGCAATCTCGACCACGATCCGCAACACGTCCTGTTCGGGCACACCCTGCGCGAGTCGCTCGCTGAGCGAACCGCCCCCTGCATACTCCATGTCCATGAAGTAGCGGTCACCGTGGTGGCCGATGTCGTGAATCGTGACGATGTTGTTGTGCTTGAGCTGCGCGACGATCCTGCCTTCCTTGAGGAAGCGTTCGCGAAAGCTGGGATCACTCGTGAGCCACGCGTGCATCACCTTCAACGCGACCTTGCGTTGCAGGGACTCCTGCAAGGCGAGATAGACGGTGCCCATGGCACCCTCGCCGAGTTTGCTCAGTATCTGATAACCGGGGATCTGGATGTCCATCGGTCGCCGTTAGCCATCCACGCGGCAGCTCAATGAAACGGTAGCATTACCGAGTAAGGGGGCAATCGCAAGCCGCTTGCGCGCCGGAAACGCGGGCGGCTGCGCGACCTGCATGCGTTCAACGTCGCCCGCTGTCGGTGCCCGGCTGCGGCAGCGTTGCACCATCGATCGCGCGCCACGCCCGCAAACGGTGCGCGTTGAACTGGCGACAACTGAGCCTGAAGGCGTCGACGGCGTGGGGCTGCGCGCTGATGAACAGATCGTAGTTCTCACCGAGGTCGCGCCACAAAGGATCCTGGGGCAAGGGACAATGGATTCCATACCAGCGCCGACGCACATCGGGCTTACGCAGCAGGGTGGCATGCCAACGCGGATCGATCTCGAGACGAATCTCGGCGCCGGCAGGTTGCGCAACGACGGCGGTGACGCGCGCCAGCGAGCAAAAGCGCCTGCCGGAATAGAAATCTCGCAGCACGGAGGGGACATCGGGCTGTGCCGACGCCACGCCCTGCCAGCCCACGCAAATCAACGCCGTGACCAGCAAGCCACACAGCTGCAAAACGTGGGCACCGCACGAAGGGCGTCTGCGTCGCGACACCCGCGGGTACGCGCGACACATCCGACCGAATGATCGCGTCAGCCGACCAGCGCCATCAGATGCGGCACGTAGTGATCGACGAGCAGCAATGCAAACAGCGCCATGAGGTAGATGATGGAGTAGCCGAACGTGCGCATCGGCATGCGCTCGTCGTCGTTGCGGTACAGACGCACGGCGTAATACAGGAAGCCCAGCCCCAGGACCATCGCACCACCAAGGTACAGCCCACCACTCATACCGTAGCCGTAAGGCAACAGCGTGACGACGAGCAGCAACACGGTATACAGGAGAATCTGCAGCCGCGTGAAGTCGCTGCCATGGGTCACCGGCAACATCGGCATATCGACCTTGCGGTATTCCTCTTCACGGTGAATCGCCAGCGCCCAGAAATGTGGCGGCGTCCAGGTGAAAATGATCAGGAACAACAACAGAGCACCCGGATCGACGCTCCCCGTCACTGCGGCCCAGCCCAGTACGGGAGGTGCGGCACCGGCGGCGCCGCCGATCACGATGTTCTGCGGCGTCGCACGCTTGAGATACATGGTGTAGACCACCGCGTATCCGATCAGCGACAGGAACGTCAGCACCGCGGTCAGCGGATTGACGAGCAGCCACAGCATCGCCATCGCGATCGCGCCGATCAGCAACGCGAACGCCATCGCATCACGCGTGTTCACAGCACCCTGTGGCAGCGGTCGGCCACTCGTGCGCCCCATGATTGCATCGATCTTGCGGTCGACCACATGGTTGATGGCCGCTGCAGAGCCGGCCGCCATGCCGATCCCCAGAGTGCCGAACACCAGCGCGTCGAGCGGCACCATGCCGGGTGCAGCCAACAGCATGCCGACGATCGCGGTGAACACGATCAGGAGGACGACATTCGGCTTACACAGTTCGAGGTAGTCGCGCCAGCCAGCCGCGGAGGTTTTCAGTGCTGTCGTTGCCATAAGCGGAAATTCAAGTAGATGAGTGAAGCCAATAATAGCGCGGCCACGCCATTGTGAGCCGTGGCCACGCCGAGTGGAAGATGGAGCAGCACGTTGCCGATACCGAGCGAAACCTGCAGTACGAGCAGGAAGCCGACCAGGCCCGCAGCCCGTGCCAATGCCGGCTTGCCACGCCACAGACCGACTACGAGCCAACCGAGATAGAGAAACGTGATCACGGCACCGATGCGGTGCGTGACGTGGATCGCGGTGCGTGCCGGATGCTCAAGCACGCCGTATTCATAGTTGACGCCAAGCCCCCGCCACATCACGAAGGCTTCGCCGAAGTCCATCTCCGGCGTCCAACTACCCTGACAGGTCGGGAAATCGACGCAGGCCAGCGCCGCATAGTTCGAACTCGTCCAACCGCCGAGCGCGATCTGGGCGACCAGGATCACGATCGCGATCCCCCCGGCCAGCTGCCAGTCGTTACGCACCACGGGCGGTCGCCGTGGCACCGTACGCAGCGCCAGGAGCACCAACAGACCGAACGTCGCGAAACCACCGAGCAGATGTCCCATGACGACGATCGGCTTCAACAGCAGGGTCACGGTCCACATGCCGAGTGCGGCCTGAAATACCACCAGAGCCAGCAGGAAAGTCGGCAACCAGACCGGCTGGTCCGGGTCTGCACGCCGGCGCAGCCACGACCAGACGGCGATCATCGCGATTACCAGTCCGAGCGAGCCGGCAAAGTACCGGTGCACCATCTCCTTCCAGCCTTTCTCGGGTTCGAGTGCGCGTTGCTCGAGATAGTGCTTTTCGACAACGTGCTCCTCGCTCGCCGGCACGGTCAGGTGCCCGTAGCAACCCGGCCAGTCCGGGCAACCGAGCCCGGCATCGCCGAGACGCGTGTACGCACCGAGCAGGATCACGACGAACGCGAGCAGACAGGCCAGCTGGATGAAGCGGTGGTAGAGCATCGACCTCACCCGATCTGCGAGATCTTCAGCAGTTTCTGCAGATCCCGGATCATCCCCTTCGCGGGCACATCGAGGTCGTAGAACATCATGAGGTTACCCAGCGGGTCGACGAGAAAGTACTGCACGCCGTCGGCCGAGAAACCGTCACCCTCGAAACGCTGCAACAGCGGTGCGGCATCGTCGCCACGCACGCCGAGCAGCAGGTCTTCATGCGCGCCGCTGAGCTGCGATGCGACTTCCTTGCTCGGTGGCGCATCCAGCACCAGCAGGCGCTGCACGCGTGGGATGTCTTTGTTCATCGCCAGGCGGATCTGGCGCGTCAGGTAGAGCTGCTTCTCACAACGCTCGTCGCAACCACCGCGCGCGAACACGACGTAGGTCCAGTGTCCACGCAGCTCGCGATCGCCGATCGGCTGACCATCGACCTGCTGCAGTCCCACCACCTCGAGCGGACGCGCAGGCGTTACGAGCGTGCCGGCATTGGTCGTCGTATCGACGCCGGACGTTCCCATGTATTGCCATGCGAACCAGGCCGAGAGTGGCGGTGCGAGAAACAATGCGAAAATCAGCAACAGCTTGGTGCGACTGCTGCGGGTATCAGGCTTTGACATGTTCACCTCCGTCACGCCCGTCGCGCCGCGTATTGACACCGACATAGATGATCAGCAGTGCGACCGCCAGACCGAACCATTGTATGGCGTAACCCAGATGTTTCTCCGGCCCCATTTCGGGAATCGGCGACCAATCGTACTGCAGCGCCCCCGCACCGCCTTCGTCGAGCACGAGCGCATACCGTTTGAAGTCCATGCCGCGCGCGCGCGCCAAAGCGGCGATATCGAGCGATTGCATGAGCACGCGATCGTCGAGACTGCCGAGCGGGACCTCACCGACCACGAGTCCGACCGACGCCGGCGAATCAAGGCGCCCGGTCAACGTGACATTCCGCTCATCGACCGGCAGCGACGGCAGGAAGTCGCGTGATGCGCCGACCGCCACCCAGCCACGGTTGACCAGCAGTTGCGGCGCGCTGGCACCTTCGATCACGAAGGGTGTGAACACGTGATATCCGGGCTGGCCGCGGTAAACACGATTGTCGAGCAGCCATTGTTGCTCGGCGACATAGTGGCCGCGCACGATGGCGGCGTGATATCGGGCATCGTCGCCAAGTTGCGTGTCCGGCATCAGCGTGAGCGGCGCTTCGAGTTCAGATGCTGCACGCCTTTCGACCAGCGCCTGCTTCGCATGCGCACGCTCCATCTGCCACACGCCCAACGACAATAGCGCCGGAAACAGCAGCAGGAAGACGACGGTCGGGACGAACGCCGGTGCGAAGCGGTAGCGGCCCAGTGTCAGTGACGGCAACTTCATGTCGGAGATGCGCTGTTATACTGCCGCAGCGCCACAGGAGGAGCGGAACATCGTGTGGGTCAAAATCATCATTGTGCTGGTGTTCTTCGGCATCATCGCCAGCCTCGCCTCAGGCCTCTACTATCTCGTCAACGACAAGGGCGAATCGCGGCGCACACTGCGTGCCCTGACCGTTCGCATCGGCCTGTCGATCGGCCTGTTCGCGTTCCTGATGCTGTTGATCGGCTTCGGCGTGATCAAACCACATGGCTTGTATCCAGAACCCGCGGCACCTGCCGCTTCGCAGGAATCACGCCCGAATCCCTGATCGGTTGCAGCGGCCGGGCCCGCTGTGCGGACCCGGCGCCGGTCTCAGAGTACGTAGACGAAGATAAACAGGCCGAGCCAGACCACGTCCACAAAGTGCCAGTACCAGGCAACGCCTTCAAACGCGAAGTGCTTGTCAGGCGTGAAATGCCCTTTCGCCGCACGCAGGGTGATCACGAGCAGCATCACGGTACCGATGGTCACGTGGAAGCCGTGGAACCCCGTCAGCATGAAGAACGTCGAACCGTAGATGCCCGAACCGAGCGTCAGGTTGAGCTCATGGTAGGCATGTACGTATTCGTACACCTGGAAGCCCAGGAAGGTTGCACCCAGCAGCACGGTCGCGGCCAGCCACAGCACGGTCTTGCTCTGGTCGTTCGCCTTGAGTGCCCAGTGTGACAACGTAATGGTAACGCCGGAGGTCAACAGCAGCAGCGTGTTGATCGCCGGGATACCCCATGCCCCCATGGTCTGGAAGTCGCCACCGACATTGCCCGGGCCGTTGGTCGGCCAGCTTTCACCGAAACCACTCCACAGGAACTCGTGGGTCGACAGGTCAGCGCCCAGCAACCACGGCACCGACAGCACGCGCGCGTAGAACAGGGCACCGAAAAACGCCGCGAAGAACATCACTTCCGAGAAGATGAACCACATCATTCCCTGACGGAACGAACGATCGACCTGCTCGTTGTATTCACCCTTGAGGCTTTCGCTGATCACGGTGCCGAACCAGCCGAACATCATGAACGCGATCATTGCCAGGCCCAGGAACAGGATCATCTGCCCCGAGCCGTGACCGTTGAACCAGTTCGCGGCGCCGACCACGCCGACGAACAGCGACACGCTGGCCACGATCGGCCAGTGACTGCCATGCGGCACGTAGTAATGGTCACTCGTATGTGCCATATCTCCCCCCAGTTACTCGTTTATTCAGCATATTGTTGATACACATCGATCGGACGGCGGATGACCGGCCGACCTATTTCATCGCCACCTGCGTGACATCGAACACCGTGTAGGCCAGGGTCAGCGTGCTGACATCGGCCGGCAGGTTGGGATCGATGATGAAACGCAGCGGCATATCCTTTTGTTCACCCGCAGCCAGCGGCTGCTGGTTGAAACAGAAACACTCGGTCTTGTTGAAGTAGCGACTCGCCTTCGACGGCGCCACACTCGGCACCGCCTGTCCGACCATGTCGTGAGCCGTCGGGTTGCGTGCAGTGAACGCTGTGGCATACACCTTACCCGGATGCACCTGCATGGTCGCCACGACAGGGCCGAACTCCCAGGGCATACCGATGTTGTTGTTGGCCACGAACTGCACGGTGACGGTTCGCGAAAGATCCGGCTGGTAGCGTGCGGCCACAGCAGCTTCGTCGACACGACCGGTCTTGCCATTGAGGCCAGTCAGTTCGCAGAACACGTCATACAGCGGCACCAGCAGATAACCGAAGCCGAACATGGCGACCGCGACCACCGCGACTCGCAGAAAAGAACGCTGATTGTCGCGCGCTGAAGCCATCGCTTATCCCGCCTTGCCCATCGCCAGGTAAAGGCCAAGCAGAAAGAAGCCGAACGCTACAACACCGAGGATCAGTGCGAGACGGATGTTGGAACGCGATTTGTCTTGCATGTCGTTCATTGCAGCAACACCTGCCGCCCCCGCCGAAACGGGGGCGGCACTGTCTTCACTTGATCTGCGGAGCATCGGTGAAGCTGTGGTACGGCGGCGGCGACGACAGCGTCCACTCGAGACCGTCAGCACCTTCCCAGACCTGGTCGGTCGCCTTCTCGCCACCACGGATGGCTTTGATCACCACGTAGGCGAACAGCAGCTGCGAGAGACCGAACACGAAACCGCCGATCGACGAGATCATGTTCCAGTCGGCGAACTGCACCGAGTAGTCCGGGATACGACGCGGCATGCCGGCAAGACCGAGGAAGTGCTGCGGGAAGAACAGCACGTTGACCGACACGGTGGAGAGCCAGAAATGCAGTTTGCCCAGCTTCTCGTCGTACATGTTGCCGGTCCACTTCGGCAGCCAGTAGTAGGTCGCCGCCATGATCGAGTAGATGGCGCCCGTGACCAGAACGTAGTGGAAGTGCGCAACGACGAAGTAGGTGTCGTGATACTGGAAGTCGGACGGCGCGATGGCCAGCATCAGACCGGAGAAACCGCCGATCGTGAACATGACGATGAAGCCGATCGCGAACAGCATCGGCGTCTCGAACGTCATCGA
>JAGRHA010000025.1 GCA_020445205.1 Gammaproteobacteria bacterium | reverse complement strand
TCCTCACTTCACGGCTGTAGCGTTCACGTGGCAGATACACGAGGCACGAATAGAAGCGCCTGAATGGGTCACGCACGACGAACAGACGCGTCCGCTGCCGCTCCTGCAGACCAAGCACCCCCAGCGTTGTGCTCAGCAGCGCCTCGGGATTGATCTGGAACAGCGTGTCGCGTGGAAAATTGTCGAGAATGTTGGCGACCACGCGCCCGGAATGACTGTTCGGTGAAACCTGTGCGCCGGTGTAGACGTCGGCTACCTTTTTGCGCAACAACGGGATCTGGCGTGGTGGCGTACTGTAGGCGCTCGACGAAAACAGGCCGATGAAGCAATAGAGCCCCGTCACCTGGCCCTGCTCGTCGCGTTGTTTGACCGCGACGAGGTCCATGTAGGCGGGTCGATGAACCGTCGAGCGCGCATTGGCCTTGGTGATCATGAGCTCACCACCCGCCTCGGCGATGTCGACACCGAGACCGGCGATCCAGGCATCGGCGCGCTCACCTGACGTCGCCGCGTCCCCCAGCAGCCCCAGCCCGGACCCCGGCTGCATGCGCATCTCGGCCATGCCGTCGCCGTCGTCCTGACAACTCAGCAGGCAGGTCGCCAGGAACAGGAAATGATCGTTGTACATCCAGGTCAGGAAGGCCCTGGATTCTTCGGATTCCGCCGACGACAACTCTGCCGCCGAGATGCCGAACTGCTCCTCGACACGGGTACAGAGTTGACGCATCTTGAGCCAGTCCGACGTCGCTGCACTCACGTCGGCGAGCACGGCTGAGACCTGCTGCTCGATCTCCACGAGCGCATCGGCCGGCTGACGGTCGATGTGCACACGCATGACCGCTTCGCTGACCGAAGCCTCCGCCGGGTTGTTGGGATCGTGCAACCCGGTGAGTACCCCGCGACTGTCGCGTACGACCGCAAACACCGGATGCAGGGTCAGATGGATCGCAAGGCCGCGACGGTTCAACGCCCAGGTGATCGAGTCGACCAGAAACGGCATGTCACGCACGACGATCTCGATCACGGTGTCGGCGCTGCGCCAGCCGTGTTCCTCCTGATCCGGGTTGTAGACGCGCAGTTTGCTCTCATCGGGGCGACGCTCGCGCATGAGCTGCCAATGCGCGATCAATCCGCCGAGCAGATCGACGGCTTCGTATCCCGCGAGGTCGTGCGGAGAGATATGCCGGTAGTAGATGTCGAGCAATGCCTCGATCTGATCGACAGCGGTCTTCGGCACACCGGGTGGCGGATGCTCGGCGAGCAGCTTGGCCAGTGTCCTGATGAGTCGGTTGCCATTGCCCCGCGACATGATTTCCCCAGAATGCGAACGGATAAACGCGCTTGGCCAGCACCCACCCCTGCAGCGCCGGTGAGCGGCAGCCGTCACGGCCTACCACCAAGGTTAGTCAATCCACGCGCAGTTCGACGGCCGGAATGACCACACCAGGTGCGCCACCACGGTGGCAACCGATATCATTCGGCCCATGCTGGACACCCTACACAAGCTGCTGCCGAGCGCCTTCCCGCGCATCCGTCGTCAACGCGTGTCGACATTGCAGGTAAATCTCGGCTATCGCTGCAATCAGCAATGTCTGCACTGCCATGTGGCGGCGGGGCCGTCGCGCAGCGAAGTCATGGACAGCGACACGATTGATCTGGTCATCGCGACGATGCGGAAGATCCAGGTCGAGACACTCGACCTCACGGGCGGCGCCCCCGAGCTCAACGCGCATTTCCGCCGCCTGGTCACTGCCGCCCGCGACAACGATATCCATGTCATCGATCGCTGCAATCTCACGGTATTGCAGGAACCCGGCCAGGAGGATCTCGCGGCGTTTCTTGCGACACACGGCGTCGAAATCGTTGCGTCCCTGCCCTGTTATCTCGAGGAGAACGTCGACCGGCAGCGTGGCAAAGGCGTGTTCGAGCGTAGCATCGCGGCGCTGCAGACGTTGAACGCGTTAGGTTATGGCGACGATGACCGCGTACTCAGTCTCGTCTACAACCCACAGGGACCCACACTGCCGCCACCGCAGGCTGCGCTCGAAGACGACTACCGCCGTATGCTGCACTCGCGCTACGGCATACGCTTCAACCGTCTGCTCGCACTCGCCAACCTGCCGATTCAGCGCTTCGGCAGCAGCCTGCTGTCGCATGGCCAGTTCGACGACTACCTGTGTCTGCTCAAGTCTGCCCATCGCACGGAGAATCTTGCGCACGTGATGTGCCGCACGCTGTTGTCCGTCGACTGGCGCGGATACCTGTACGATTGTGACTTCAACCAGATGCTGACATTGCCGATCGAGCACGCAGACAAGCAGCCACTGCACCTGCGCGACCTGCCCGCGATAACCACAGGCGGCCTGCCGATCCGTGTCGGCGAACACTGCTACGGTTGTACGGCGGGTCAGGGTTCGAGCTGCGGCGGCGCCCTCGACGGCGGTTGAACGGCACCACCCGTATGACCCGCCTCTCGATCATCGTGCCGACCCTCAACGAGGCACGCCACATCGGCGAATTGCTGCGTGACCTCGCCGCGCTACGCGCGCGCGGGCACGAGGTCATCGTCGTCGATGGTGGCAGTGATGACGAAACCGTCGCCAGCGTGGGCACACAGGCGGACGCGTGCGTACGTGCCGCTGCCGGGCGCGCGTCACAGATGAATCACGGTGCATCGCTTGCCAGCGGCGACGTCCTGTGGTTCGTGCATGCCGACAACCGCGTGCCGGCAGATGCCGCAGACGCAATCTGCGACGCGCTGCGCACAGGTGCGCGCTGGGGACGCTTCGATGTCAGCCTGTCGGGCGGCCATCGTGCCCTGCGCGTTGTCGAGTCTGCGATGAATCTGCGTTCCCGCATCACCGGCATCGCCACGGGCGACCAGGGCATTTTCGTCGAGCGCGCCTTGTTCGAGGCGGTCGGCCGCTTCGCGTCACAACCGCTCATGGAAGACATTGCGCTGAGCACCCGCCTGCGCCGCCATGCCAGACCCGCCTGTATTCGACAACCGCGGCTGGCCACGTCGAGCCGGCGCTGGGAGCGGCACGGCACCGCGCGTACCATCCTGCTGATGTGGGGCCTGCGCCTCGCCTATGCGCTCGGCGTACCGGCCGAGCGCCTGGCACGCCTGTATCGATAATGGTCACCGCGCGCGCGCTGCAGGTCTTCGTTCGCAATCCCGTACCGGGGTCGGTCAAAACGCGCCTGATACCTGCGCTCGGTGCCGACGGCGCGAC
>JAGRHA010000243.1 GCA_020445205.1 Gammaproteobacteria bacterium | reverse complement strand
GATGGCGAGTGCGAGGCGCCCGGTGAGATCGGGATAGAAGACATCCTGAGCTCCTTCACTCAGGAGGAACGGCTGTATCGTCTGCGATGCGTCGAAGCCTGGGCCATGGTCGTGCCATGGGTCGGCATCCCGTTGGGCGATCTGCTCAAACGTTTCAAACCGACATCACAGGCGAAGTATGTCGCGTTCGAGACCCTGGTCGACCCCGAACAGATGCCGGGGCAGAAGCGCGCCGTCCTCGACTGGCCGTACCGCGAGGGCCTGCGCATGGACGAGGCCATGCATCCGCTGACGATCCTCGCCACCGGCCTGTACGGCGAACTGCTGCCGAACCAGAACGGCGCTCCGCTGCGCCTGGTGGTGCCGTGGAAATACGGTTTCAAGAGCATCAAGTCGATCGTACGCATCAGCTTCAGTCGACAGATCCCCGAGACGACCTGGTGGAAGCTCGCGCCCAATGAGTACGGCTTCTACGCGAACGTCAATCCCAAGGTCGATCACCCGCGCTGGAGCCAGGCGCGTCACCGGATCATCGGCGAGGGACTGTTCGCCAGCAAGCATCCGACGCAGATGTTCAATGGTTACGCCGACCAGGTGGCGGACCTTTACCGCGACATGGACCTGGCAAAGTTCTACTGACGTGATAAGCCGCGATCGTGAAATCTGGCTGCGCTTCGTCGCCAAGCCGGCGGTCTTCATCGCCTGCCTCGTGCCGTTCGCGCTGTTGCTCAAAGGGGCCGTCGACGGCGATCTCGGCGCCAATCCGCTCGAACACGTGACCCACGCGACGGGCGACTGGGCCTTGCGGCTGCTGCTCGTGACCCTGGCGATGACGCCGCTGCGGCGCCTGAGCGGTAACACGGCATGGCTGCGCTTTCGCCGCATGTTCGGTCTGTTCGCGTTCTTCTACGCCAGCGTGCATCTGCTGATCTGGGTCTGGCTCGACCGTGAACTCGCCTGGGGCAACATGCTCGCGGACATCGCCAAGCGGCCGTACATCACCGTGGGTTTCGCGGCGTGGCTGCTGCTCGTGCCGCTGGCCGCCACGTCGACGCGCGCCGCGATGCGCCGCCTCGGACGCAACTGGAAGAAACTTCATCGTGCGGTCTACGCAATCGCCATATTGGGGGTGCTGCATTTCGTCTGGCTGGTCAAAGCCGACCTGTTCGAGCCACTGATCTACGCGACCGTGCTGGCGCTGTTGCTGGCCCTGCGCTGGCGGCCCGCGTTGCAGCAGCGTCAGGCCTTACCGGGTCGGAGCATTAAAGCTCGCTAATTTTTTGGAATCGATTCGGACCTTTATACTGCGCGCCAGCCTCAGGCTTGCACACAAGAACAGGTTCGAGGGTGGATGGAGAAACGCCCCGCGTCGCGGGGCGTTTTTTTTAGCTCAATGTCTTTTCCATGAAGCGACCGCAGGTCGCTGCGGCGAAACCGTAGTCGGCATATAACGATTGTGCGGCCGGGTTGTCGTCGCGGACTTCGAGGGTGAGTGCGCAGCAGCCCAACAAACGCGCACTGTCTTCGATTGCGCATAGCAACTGCCTGCCGATCCCGCGCCCACGCCACGCGCTTGCGACGGCGATGTCGTGAACGTTGAGCAGTGGGCGCGCGCGGAATGTCGAATAGCCGAGGAAGCAAGTCGCGAAACCAACTGTCGTATCGCCGACATCAGCCAACAGGCAGACAGCGGTCGGATGCCGTGGCAGGTCGTCTGCCAAGCGCTCGATGACGTCACGCGGCAGGGGGCGGCCGGCACCCATCGGATCCGCGGCATAGGCGTCGAGCATCGCCAGGTAGTCGTGCAATGCGGCCGGGTCGGTGAGATCGACACGGCGGACGTGGGCCGTGGGTTCAGCCACGTCGCCCGCCCTGATCAACGGCGAATTGGCGCGCGACGCGCCCGCTGCGTGAGCCGCGTTGCCGCGCCCAAGCCAGGGCGGCCAGACGCACGGTCTCGTCGGCGGTGCTGCCGGCATCGTGCCGCGCCAACCAGTGATCCACGATCTGCAGATACTCGTCCTGGGTGTAGGGATAGAACGACAGCCACAGGCCAAAGCGTTCCGACAGCGAGACCTTCTCCTCGATCGCGTCGCCTGGATGGATCTCGCCGTCGACGATGTGCACGTCCTGGTTGTCCGCCCGCAACTCCGGCAACAGGTGGCGGCGGTTGGAGCTCGCGTAGATGAGTACGTTCGCGGCCGGCGCGGCGATCGAACCCTCGAGCACGGCCTTGAGCGATTTGTATCCGGCGTCGTCGGCGTCGAACGACAGGTCGTCGCAATACAACAGAAAGCGTTCTTCACGACCTTCGAGCACATTGACGATCTCGACCAGGTCGACGAGGTGTTCTTTCTCGACCTCGATCAGACGCAGCCCCTGGTCGATGAAGGCATTGAAGACGCCCTTTATCAGGGTCGATTTGCCGGTTCCACGCGCGCCCCACAGCAACACGTTGTTGGCCGCAATGCCGCGCATGAACTGTTGCGTGTTGCGTACCACCTCGGCCTTCTGACGCTCGATACACAGCAGATCGTCGAGTGCGACGCGGTGCGGATGGCGCACGGGCACCAGGCGCATGCCGAGGCGGTCGTGGCGCCAGCGGAAGGCGTCGTAAGTCCAATCCGGAGGATCGGCGCGCCCGGCCAGCATCGCCTCCCAACGATCGAGCAGGCGGGTGGCACGGCTGAAAAACTCGTCGGAGGCGGTCATGTCGTCAATGGGTTCCCGGAGTTGGTGGGCGAACGCCGTTACTGACGACGCGCCGGTGCGTTGCTGCAGTGCAAGATCGCGCTTGCAAATTAAGAAAACGCTTATATACTGAAGTCATCGCGGGTGGCGACCGAATCGCTGTCGTCGCCCGATTACGCATCCGGGAATTTAAACATGAAAAAACTCATTGCGATCATGGCGCTGGTTGTCGCCGGTCAGGCCTCGGCCTTCTGGGGCTGGAATGACAACAATCAGTATGGCTACGGCAACGCCTACAACAACGGCTACGGCTACGGTAACGGTGTCGCGGACGCTCAAGCCGATTTCACGTTCGATTTCGACCTCAATATGGCTGCCCATTTCGATGGCGCCGGCCGTGGTTATGGCAACGGCTACGCTGCCGGTGACGGCTATGGTTACGGCTACAACGGCTACATCCCGCATTACGGTGCGCCGTACGGCTTCGTGCCGATGCCGCCGGTACCCGCGGCCGAGTGAGCGCAACGCATGCCGGATGCACCGCGCTGCGCTGCGCCGGT
The DNA here is from genome assembly GCA_020445205.1 of Gammaproteobacteria bacterium. Taxonomy (GTDB): domain Bacteria; phylum Pseudomonadota; class Gammaproteobacteria; order Chromatiales; family Chromatiaceae; genus Thiosocius. The sequence continues at coordinate 4,153 of JAGRHA010000243.1, read as the reverse complement.
ACTTGACGGTCGAATCGCGGCAGGTGCGGGTTGAGTGACTGTCGATGCACCGTGCCGTGGTGTCCGTAAGGGGATCGGCTAGCGCTGCTGCGCCGCCACGAGTTCGATCTGAACGTCACCGCCGGGGTTGACGTGAAACGCCCGTTCCGCGCGCTGGTCGTCGCTACGCGCGAATGCGATGTAGTCGCCCGCAGGCAACACCACGTCCGTCGACGCATAATAGCCTTCGTTATACACGCGCCGCCGGCGCTCACGTCCGGACGCATCACGGTCGATGCGGTAGACCGAAAACCAGGTGTAGGGCGACGCCTGTCCACCCCGTTGACCATGCAGCGCCAGCGTCACACGTCCCGCTGCGAGGTCGATAGCGAGGGTACGCGATTCGCCGGGGGCCACCTCGATGTCCGCACTGCCGACACTCTCGCCGTGACGAGCCACTACGCGGTGGACGCCAGCCGGCACAACGAAACGCGCCATGTGGTCGGGTCCGCGCGCCTCGGCCGTCAATGCGGCGGGCGATGCATCGGCGGGCACGACGTCGAACGCGCTGTCAAGCAATGCATCGCTGTCACCGGCCAGCGTCGCGTAGACGGTCACAGCCGCTGCCTGTAGAGGGATCTCGATCTGTTGATTCTCGCCGGCCTGCACGCGGACGACGCTTTCGTGTGCGGCGTGGTCGAGCGTTGCCCGTACGCTGTAATCGCCGTGCGGCAGGATGAACGCGACGGTCGTGTCATTGTCACCGCTGGTGAGCGTGAGTGCGTCGGCCGTGCCGTCGACCGGCTGGATGGTGAATTCGACACCGCTCAACGCGGCACCGCCTTCTTCCATGGTCGCCGTCACCTCGATACGACCCGCCTGCAGGTCGAGCGTCTGCTCGCTGCGCGCCCCGGCGTCGACGCGAACCGGTAACCGCAGCTCGGCGTCGCCGAAACGTGCCTCGGCGGTATAGTCGCCGGCCGGCAGGACGAAACGTGCCTGCTCACCGTAGCCGCGCCCCGCGACCTGGACCTGTGTGGGCCGACCGAAGGCGTCGGTCTCGTCGCGCAGGATGCGGAACCACGCAGCCTCGGCGGGCGTACCGCTATCATCGATGACGGCCCACAGGGTCAGTTCGCCGGCGTCGAGGACGACCTCGGTAGCGAGCGCTGCATCCGTGGGTATGTCGATCGTCCGCTCGAGCTGCACCGCGTCATTGCGTACCTGCAGCCGATAACGGCCAGGCGAGAGCTCGAAATCGGCCGCCGCCTGCGGGCCCGATTGCGCCATGAGCGTCTGTCGCATCTTGCCGTAGGCATCCGGCTGTTCGCGCCAGACACTGAACTCGGTGCCGTCGAACGCTTCTTCGCCGGCGACCAACACGCTGCGCAGATGCAGGTTGCCCGGCGCCGGACGGTGGATGTCGGGTCGTGGCATGAAGTGCGGTTCGCCGAGCATTTCGTCGGCACTGGCGGGCGTCGACACGCCGCCGACGGGCAACAGGGCGAACAACAGGGAGTACAACAGGCGTGGCAACTTCATGCCTCTCTCCGGATTGTCTTGTTTGGCTGCGGGCCTCGCGCAGACGGCGACCTCGGGGCACCGTCTGCGACCGGGTCCGTCAGGCGTCGATGCGTCGGTATTTGATCCGATGCGGGTTGACGGCGTCGTCACCGAGCCGGCGTTTCTTGTCTTCCTCGTAGTCGGCGAAGTTGCCTTCATACCAGACCACGCTCGAATCACCCTCGAACGCGAGGATATGGGTGGCGATACGATCGAGGAACCAGCGGTCGTGCGAGATGACGACGGCGCAGCCCGGGAAGGCCAACAGTGCCTCCTCGAGCGCGCGCAGCGTTTCGACGTCGAGGTCGTTGGTCGGTTCGTCGAGCAACAGTACGTTGCCACCGGATTTCAGCAGCTTGGCGAGGTGGACGCGGTTGCGTTCCCCGCCCGACAGGTCGCCGACCTTCTTCTGTTGGTCCGAGCCGCGGAAATTGAAGCGTGAGCAGTAGGCGCGTGATGGCATCTGGAACTTGCCGACGGTGATGATCTCCTGACCGTCCGAGATCTCCTCCCACACGCTTTTCTTGCCGTCGAGCGCGTCGCGGCTCTGGTCGACGTAGGCGAGCTGCACGGTCGGGCCGACGCGCAACTCGCCGCCATCGGGCTGCTCCTGGCCGATCAGCAGCCGAAACAGCGTGGTCTTGCCCGCACCGTTGGGACCGATCACACCGACGATGCCGCCCTTCGGCAGGTTGAACGACAAGCCGTCATACAGCAGGCGATCGCCATAACCCTTCTTCAGGTCGGCGGCTTCGATCACGAGGTCGCCGAGGCGCTCGCCGGGCGGGATATAGATCTCGTTGGTTTCGTTGCGCGCCTGGAAGTCGCTGCTCTGCAGTTCTTCGAAGCGGGCGAGGCGGGCCTTGCTCTTGGCCTGGCGGCCCTTGGGGTTCTGCCGCACCCAGTCGAGTTCTTCCTTCATCGCCTTGATGCGGCCCTGTTCCTGTTTCTGCTCCAGCTCCAGGCGCTTCTCCTTCTGCTCCAGCCACGACGAGTAGTTGCCTTCCCACGGGATGCCGTGGCCGCGGTCGAGTTCGAGGATCCAGCCGGCGACGTTGTCGAGGAAATAGCGGTCGTGGGTGACCGCGACGACGGTGCCGGGATAGTCGTGCAGGAAGCGCTCGAGCCAGGCCACCGATTCGGCATCGAGGTGGTTGGTCGGTTCGTCGAGCAGCAGCATGTCCGGTTTCGACAGCAGCAGCTTGCACAGTGCGACGCGCCGGCGTTCACCGCCCGACAGCTTGCTCACGTCGGCTTCCCAGGGCGGCAGGCGCAGGGCATCCGCGGCGACCTCGAGTTGGCGTTCGAGGTTGTGACCGTCACTGGCCTGGATGATGTTCTCGAGTTCCGCCTGGCGCTTGGCCAGGGCATCGAAATCGGCATCGGGTTCGGCATAGGCCGCGTAGACCTTGTCGAGTTCCGTCATCGCGTCTTTGACGTGGCCGAGTGCCGCTTCGACATTGCCGCGCACGTCCTTGGTGGCATCGAGTTGCGGTTCCTGCGGCAGGTAGCCGACCTTGATGCCGGGCTGTGGGCGCGCCTCACCATCGATCTCGGTGTCGACGCCCGCCATGATGCGCAGCAACGACGATTTGCCGGAGCCGTTGAGGCCGAGCACACCGATTTTGGCGCCGGGGAAGAACGACAGGGAGATGTCCCGCAGGATCTGCCGCTTGGGTGGAACGATCTTGCTGACGCGGTTCATGGTGAAGATGTATTGGGCCATAAGACTCTGCCACGACGGGCCGGCTGCTGTGCGAAGCCCGCGATTCTACACGCACCACCCGCGTTTAAAAAAAGTCGCTGCGGCCGCTATGCGTAGAACGGACCAAGCGACAACACAGGCACCATGAACGGCAGCGAACACGCGCTCGACGACACCCGGCAGACACGCAGGACGGCCCTGATTCTGGCCTTTTTGGGCATCGGTCTGGTCGGCGTGGCGCTCGGCGGTTGGGTGAGTTCGGGTGGCGGTGTTTCCGACGGTGCTGACGCTATCGGTCAAGCACAGGGTTCGTCGCGACTGATGCTGGCTGCCGCTGCCGCGTTGCTCAGTGTCGCGGCGCTCATGGTCTGGCGCACGCGCCGCCAGGTCGTCGATAGCATCACGCACGACCCGCGCACCGGTCTCTACCGCCCGGGCTTTGTCGAGGAATCGCTGCGCAATCAGCTCGCGCTCGAAGACCGCCAGGCGCGTGCGGGTGTGGCCCTCGTACTCGTCGAGATCGATCAACTGTCGCGCTTGCGCGACCGCTACGGTCAATCGGCGGTGTCGGAGGTGAGCGCCCTGGTCGGACGTCAGCTGCGCAGTCAGGCGCGTGCGGGCGACTTGCCGACCCAGTCGGGTGATGGACAGTTCGCGGTCTATCTGCAGTGCGAGGAGCTGGAGCAGGCCGAAGCCTTCTGCCGGCGTGTGGCGATGCTGCTCGCGCGCGACCAGCTCGAAGTCAACGGTGATGTATTCAAGGTCGCTGCGCGCATGGGTGTCGCCGTACGTCAGGCGGGCGAGTCGCTAGATGGGTTGCAGCAGCGCGCGCAGTTGCAGCTGCGCGCTGCCCGTGATCGTCGCGCGGGCTCGATTGCAGGCTGAGCGGCAAATGTATCGGCTCAG
>JAGRHA010000242.1 GCA_020445205.1 Gammaproteobacteria bacterium | reverse complement strand
GTGCCCACGTCTACGTGCGGTTTTGTACGTTCAAATTTTTCCTTGGACACCGTTGTACCCCTTTCGGACTATCGAGCCAGAACGCGCTGACCGTTACTGTTTCTTCATGATGGCCTCAGCAACGCTGCTGGGCACTTCGTTGTACTTGGCAAATTCCATGCTGTACGAGGCACGACCCTGGGTCGCGCTACGCAGCGAGGTCGCATAACCGAACATCTCGGCCAGCGGCACCTCAGCGTTGACGATCTTGCCGCCGGTCGCCGAATCTTCCATACCCTGGACCATGCCACGGCGGGAGTTGAGATCGCCGATCACGTCGCCCATGTACTCTTCAGGCGTCTCGACCTCGACCTTCATCATCGGCTCGAGGATCACCGGCTTGGCCTTTTGCACGCCCGCCTTGAAGCCCATCGAGCCAGCGATCTTGAACGCGTTTTCGTTCGAGTCGACTTCGTGGTACGAACCGTCGTACAGGGTGACCTTGACATCCACCACCGGGTAGCCGGCGATGACGCCGCCCTGCATGGCTTCCTGGATACCCTTGTCCACCGCCGGGATGTATTCCTTCGGCACGACACCACCAACGATCTCGTTGACGAATTCGTAACCCTTGCCCGCTTCCTGCGGCTCGATGCGCAGCCAGACGTGACCGAACTGACCGCGACCGCCCGATTGACGAACGAACTTGCCTTCCGACTCCGACTTGGCGCGAATGGTTTCGCGATAGGCCACCTGCGGTGCACCGACGTTGGCTTCGACCTTGAACTCACGCTTCATGCGGTCGACGATGATGTCGAGGTGCAGCTCGCCCATGCCCGAGATGATCGTCTGACCCGACTCTTCGTCGGTGTGGACGCGGAACGACGGGTCTTCCTGCGCCAGACGGCTGAGTGCGATACCCATCTTCTCCTGGTCGCTCTTGGTCTTCGGCTCAACCGCGACCGAGATCACAGGCTCGGGGAATTCCATACGCTCAAGCGTGATGATGTTGTTCAGATCACACAGCGTGTCGCCCGTGGTGACATCTTTGAGGCCCACGGCTGCGGCGATGTCGCCGGCACGGACTTCCTTGATCTCCTCACGCGAGTTCGCGTGCATCTGCAGGATACGACCGACACGCTCCTTCTTGCGCTTGACCGGGTTGTAGACCGAGTCACCCGAGTTCAGCACACCCGAATAGCAGCGGAAGAAAGTCAGCGAACCGACAAACGGGTCGGTGGCGATCTTGAACGCCAGGGCCGAGAACGGCTCTTCGTCTGACGAGTGACGCTCACCTTCCGACTCGTCTTCCAGAATACCCTTGATCGACGGCACATCCGTCGGCGCCGGCATGAGCTCGATCACCATGTCGAGCATGGCCTGAACGCCCTTGTTCTTGAACGCGCTGCCGCAGGTCATGGGCACGATCTCGAGTTTGAGCGTACGCAGGCGCAGCCCCTCGAGGATCTCTTCCTCGCTGAGTTCGTTGCCTTCGAGATACTTCTCCATGAGTGTCTCGTTGGCTTCGGCCGCCGCCTCGATCATCTTCTCGCGCCATTCTTCACAGGTATCCTGCAACTCGGCGGGGATATCGACGTACTCGAACTGGGCGCCCATGTTCTCTTCGCTCCAGTTGATCGCCTTCATCTTGATGAGGTCGACCACACCGGAGAAGCCTTCTTCGGCACCGATCGGCACCTGAATCGGCACCGCGACAGCGTTCAGACGCTTTTCGAGCTGCTCGACGACACGGAAGAAATTCGCACCCATGCGGTCCATCTTGTTGACGAACGCCATGCGCGGCACTTTGTAGCGGTTGGCCTGACGCCACACGGTTTCAGACTGGGGCTGGACACCACCGACCGCGCACAACACGAACACGGCGCCGTCGAGCACGCGCAGCGAACGCTCGACTTCGATCGTGAAGTCGACGTGCCC
>JAGRHA010000241.1 GCA_020445205.1 Gammaproteobacteria bacterium | reverse complement strand
TGTCCGCGCTGTCCGCTTACGAATGGCCGACGACGATGCGCGCAAATTTTCGACGCAGGTTGTGGAAGGTTCTCACCCTCTTCGCAGTGATGCTGCTGGCATTGAACCCGGAAATGTTCCAGCTTGCGCTGTTCGTGGATGCGGTGGGCCTGGAGCTGCTCATTCTGCTGTTTGAATTGCAGGCGCTTGCGATTGTTGGCGGACTGTTCCTCGGACGGTTCGGCGGTCTGTTCCGTGCTGCCGGTCGGTTCTGCCGGCGACTGCGCTCCGCCAGCGTGTGGGCGCTCGATCAGGTAACGTCGTGTTGGTCCTCACCGGCATTGCTGAGCCCAACCACACTGATGCATGCGCTGGTGATTTCGACATTGGCTGGTGGATTGATGGGCATCTAGCGCGAAGAAGTCAACGCGGCGCCGTGGCCGTCTGCGCCTGGCTTCCCTGGCGTTGTGCTATCGAACATATTGCATTCGGGCTCGCGGGACCCGGCGATGGACACCTGCGCAGGCATCGCCCCGGACCACGCGGGACCACCGATCTATCACGTGACCTGCAGGGTTGCCGGCCCACCCGGCGTGATCGCCCGCACGACGTCATGCCGCTGGGCCGTGGCGCAGAACGCCAACACCGCATGTGCACGGCAAACGAGTACCGCCCGCAACCACGCGGCGACATCACGACGGAGGACATGGCGGGTCTTCTGCGCGGCATGCCGCGAAAGGCTCGGCATCACCCGATGCATCCGGCAACACTATCCCTCGTGTGACAAGGTCTCAGCGCCATGCTCGCGCATCATCACGGTGGCGAGCCGGTCGCTGAGGATGTCAGTCAACAAGCCATGCTCACCGACCAGCGGCGACACCGCGATCTTCAGGCCGGGATGTTGTTGCATGGCCCGCTCGCAGATGTCGGCGATGTCGCCACCGGGCCCCGCATGCCGGCCGGGCAAGAGAAACAACATCAGCACTGCAACACGCTGCACGGACGGTGCCGAGCTCCCGAGGCGCGCAAGCACCTGCGCCAGCAATGCACCGTTGAAGTCGTATTCCGGCCCGTCGCGTCGCTCCATGACGGCCTGTTCGATCGTCGCGTGTGGCAGGCGTTCGGCAAGCTCTCGCGCCGCGTACTCACGTACGGCGGTGACCTGCGGCAACGGCGAACCGTGATCGACGACAATGATGCGGTCTGGCTGCTCTCCGAGTGTACGTGCACAAGCTGCCGCATGGTCGGCGAGAATATCGACGAGGCGCGGCTCACCGTCCGGCAACGGCACCAGCGGAGTTGCGACATCGACCTGCAAATCCGTGAACGACTTGCGCAGCTCGGCGACCTGCTCGGGTATGAATGAGGTCAGTGCCCGGCTGCTGCCGAAGAACAGCGGCACGACGACGAAGCGGCGCCTTCCCTGTGAGAGCTGCGCGCGCAGGAAATCCGCCAACACCCACGCCGGCTCACCATCGAGTCGCTGCGCGGGGATGTGATCGGCGTGCTGCAGCGACACGGCGTGGACGGACGTGCCGAGCACCTGCGAGAGGCGTGCAGCGATGGCACGCAGGCTCAGCGTGGCCGCTGCACGCCGTGAGCCGTTGTCGGCGAGGATCACTACGGGTCGTGTCATCGACGTGTGCCGTGTCGCGTACCTGGCGCCAAGTGTGCCGCAAACGATTGCCCGCGGCCTTCCATCCGAAAACGTCGCGCCACCGTCATGTCGAGGACAGCGTGCCGATCCATATCACGCCCCGTGCCGCCACGATTCCCGTAACGAGCAGCAGACTGGCCGCGCCGAGGATACGCTTCGGATTCACGTCACCCGTGTAAACGCGATACACGAGCAGCGCCGCGGCCGCGGCGACCAGCAACGGTACCGGTCCACTCAAAGCCAGCACGCCGCCGAGCACCACGGCAAACGCGAACACCACGAACAGCTGCCGTGCACTGCGACGCGTCGTCTCCGCACCGTAGCGGACAGCAAACGAGTGCTTGCCCGCAGCGCGATCGGTCGCGATCTGCGGCGGCTGATGTGACAGCAGCAGGGCCATGGCCAGGGCGGCAAAGGCAATGGCACCAGCAAACAGTCGCCAATCCGCAGGCATTCCAGCGACCAGCCACAGTCCACCGAACACCCCCGGTCCGTAGCACAAGCCCGTGACCCACTCGCCGAAGTGAGTATACGACAGCGGCCGCGGACCGGCGTTGTACAGATAGCCCAGCAGCAGCAGGGGTGCCGCGGCCGCGAGCAACCACCATTGATCGGTGCTGGCCAGCGCGACCAGACCCAACGCCCCGCCGGCAAGCACACTCACGACCGCGTGCACATTCACGGGCCATGTACGCCCCCCATGCACGCGTACCCAGGAATCCTGTTTGTCGACGTCGGCGCCGAGGCGCCAGTCGGCAGCATCGTTGAACAGGTTGATCGCATGCTGCAGCAGGACGACACCGAACACCGCCAGCCACAGCGCGCCAGCGTGCACGGGCGCTTCACCGGCCAGCAACAGCACGCCAACACCGGGGAGGACAGAGACCAGGTAGATCGGTGGATTGAGTGCCTCGAGCCAGGAGGTATCGCTCACGCTCTGTGATACCGACGTCATGCGCGTGACCCGGCGGCGCCAGCATCGATCGGCGGCAACGCCGTCATTGCGTATCGAGGCTCTTGGTCGCGATTTCGTACACGTCTTTCGACACTTTGGCACCGGCAATCGCTTCCAGCACAGCGCGCATGTGCGCCTGGCGGGTCTCGTCGTAGCGCCGCCAGCGCGAGATCGCGCGCAGCAGACGCGCGGCGATCTGCGGATTCAGCGGATCGAGCGCGAGTACCTGCGCCTGCAGGAAACGGTAACCCTCACCGCCGGGCGCATGGAAACGCAGCGGGTTGGCGTTGGCGAATGCACCGAGGAGCGCCCTCACCTTGTTGGGATTGCGAATCGAGAACGCCGGGTGCTGCATGAGGTGATGTATGGCGTCGAGTGTGTCGACACGGCTGGATGACGCCTGCACGCTGAACCACTTGTCCATCACCAACGGCTCCTGCTGCCAGCGTTGCTCGAAGTCGGCCAGCACATCCGGGCGCGCAGGATGGTCGCTGTCGGAAAGTAGTGCGAGTGCCGCCATCACGTCGGTCATGTTGTGCTGCTGCGCATACTGCGCACGACAGCGCTCGCCACCGGCCAAGCCGTCGGCCGCCATGAGGTAAGCGAGTGCGCGATTCTTGAGGCTGCGCCGTGCTATCGCCGGCGCGCTGGGTTCGTAACTGCCCTGTTCCTCGAAGCGCACGTAGGTATCGAGCAAAGCGTCGTGCAAGGTGCTACCGACGCTCACGCGTAAGGTCTCGCGCGCCAGGTGCAGGCCATCGACATCCACGGTGTCCATGAAGTCACCGAGGTAGCCGATCGACGGCAGGCCGAGGATTTCCGCCACCAAGGCCGGTTCGCGTTCGCCGCTGCGCAAGGTCTCGGCAAACGCCGACAGCAAACCGTCGGGGACGACCATTTCAACACCTTCGCGGTACTGCTTCACCATTCGTAGCAGCACGCGCCGGGTCAGTGTCTGCGCGGCATCCCAGCGATTGAAACCGTCACTGTCGTTGGCCAGCAGGAACATCAACTGCTCGTCGCTATAGTCGAAATCGAGCTTGACCGGGGCGCTGAAACCACGCAGCAACGATGGCACAGGGGTTTGTTGCACCTTGCCGAACACAAAACGGTGGTGACGTTCGGTGAGCGTCAGCGTGTGCTGTGTGGCCGCAGCTCCGCCGTCGACAGCGACCGACATGTCTTTGCCGTCCGGCCCCACCAGACCGACGACGAACGGGATCAGGTACGGTGGCTTGTCGCGCTGCCCCCGCGTATCAGGCACCGCCTGCTCGACATCCAGGGTGTAGCATGCATTGTCGGCGTCGAAGTTGCCGCGCACCGTCAGCACAGGCGTCCCGGCGTAGTCGTACCAATGTTGCATCTGCGTCAGATCGAGTCCCGACGCATCGGCCATGCAACGCACGAAGTCTTCCGTCGTGACGGCCTGCCCGTCAAAACGCTCGAAATACAGATCGGTCGCGGCACGAAACGTCTGCTCACCCAGCAAGCGCGCCTGCATGCGCACCACTTCGGCACCTTTTTCATACACGGTAACCGTGTAGAAGTTGTTGATCTCGATGTACGACGCTGGCCGCACGGGATGCGCCATCGGGCCCGCGTCCTCGGCAAACTGGTGTGCACGCAACAGGCGGACGTCCTCGATGCGCTTCACCCCGCGCTCGCCCATGTCGGCGGAAAACTCCTGATCACGAAATACCGTGAAGCCTTCTTTGAGGGAAAGCTGGAACCAGTCGCGACAAGTGATGCGATTGCCGGTCCAGTTATGGAAGTACTCGTGCGCGATGACACCCTCGATGCCCTGGAAATCCTGGTCCGTCGCCGTGTCGGGACGCGCCAGCACGAACTTCGAGTTGAATACGTTCAACCCCTTGTTCTCCATGGCCCCCATGTTGAAGTCGTTGACCGCAACGATGTTGTACACATCGAGATCGTATTCGCGGCCGTACTTCTCTTCATCCCAACGCATGGCGTTGATGAGCGAACGCATGGCGTGATCGCACTTGTCGATGTTCTCAGGCTCGACGTAGACGCGCAGGCGCACACGCTTGCCCGATGGCGTCGTGTGCTGGTCTTCGATGTAATGCAGATCGCCGGCGACCAGTGCAAACAGATAACTCGGCTTCGGAAACGGATCATCCCAAACGGCGTAATGGCGGCCGTCGGGCAGGTCGCCCTGTTCCTGCGGATTGCCGTTTGACAGCAACACCGGAAAGGCACGCTTGTCGGCGGCAAGACGGACACGGAACCGTACCATCACGTCGGGACGATCAATGAACCAGGTGATCTTGCGAAAACCTTCGGGTTCGCACTGCGTACAGAACATGCCGCCCGAACGGTAGAGACCTTCGAGCGCGGTGTTGTCTTCAGGTGCGATCACCACCTCGCTCTCGAGCACGAATTGCTGCGGCGGATCGAACAGGGTCAGCGACTCGTCGTCGGTGCGATAGTGTGTGGCATCGAGTTCGTTGCCATCGAGTCGCACCCAGACCGGCTGTAGCCCCTCGCCATCGAGTCGAAGGTCGCCACCGGGGCCCAACGGATTGCGCCGAATCGCCAAGCGTGACACGACGCGTGTGCCGCGCGCGCGCAGATCGAAATCGAGATCTGCCGACTCGATGATGTACGCGGGCGGTTGGTAGTCGACGAGGCGAATGGTGCGCGGTGTGGCCTCTTTCATGATCGCGGTCCCGGTAAAGCAACAGACGTCGATGATAGCCAACCGGGGGGCTCGACGACCAACGCCCGCAACCGTGTGCCGCAAGGGGGTAATTTCCCGTGTTTCCGTCGGCGGCTGCGGATTGTTACGATAGCGTGAGCATAAGGAGGAATAACGATGGCAGATATCGTCATGTACACCACCGGCATGTGTCCGTATTGCGTGCGCGCGAAGATGCTGCTGCAGCGCAAGGGCATGCATTGGGAGGAGAAACGCATCGATCTCGACCACGGCCTCGTGAGCGAGATGCTGCAGCGCAGCAATCGACGTACGGTACCGCAGATCTTCATCGACGAACACCACGTCGGTGGTTACGACGATATGGCCGAACTCGATGCCCTGGGTCGCCTTGACCCCCTGCTCGGCCTCGCGCCCCCACCCATGCCCGGCGATGCGGCACACACGCTCGACGCCTCGGAAGACGCCCCGACCTGATTTCGCTGCCATGCCCGACGACGGCAAGATGCGCCTCGACAAATGGTTGTGGGCGGCACGCTTCTACAAGACACGTGCACTCGCGAGTGAAGCCGTCGAAGGTGGCAAGGTGCACCTGAACGGCCAACGTACCAAACCGGGTAAGGATGTGCGTGTGGGCAGCCAGCTGCAGATCAGCAAACAGGGGCTGGAGTGGGACATCGAGATCAAGGTGTTGCCGCGCCAGCGCCGACCGGCCACCGAAGCACGTGAGTTCTACAGCGAGAACGAAGACAGTCGCCTGCGCCGCGAACGCGCCGCCGAGGCGCTGCGTACTGCGCGCCTGGCGACCCCGCTGCAGACCGCATCCAAACCCAGCAAGCGTGATCGCCGTCTGATCCACCGTTTCAAACAGGAGAACGGCTGAGCGGCGACGCGCTGAGTGTGCAGCCGGCTTGTGTTTGTCGGCGGCAGCCGCGAACATGCAGCAGACACCGCTGTCGTCGCGCATCCCATCCCCCGCCCGTCCCCCCACCAGCATGGACCAAGACGAATTCCGCCAGACCTACCGCGAAGTCAACGAGGTCTACTGCGCGTTCGAAAAAAGCGTGCTGACCAACGAATGTCGCTGCCGCTGCGCCGAGCGTTTCTGCATCGCCGAGCGCGAGGGCGTGCACTGCAACTGCCAATCGAGTCAGCAGCGTTGTCTGCGCTGGCTGGAACTGTTGCGCGAACAGGCGCGATTCGCGCTGCGTACCGAGGACGACCGACGCCTGCTGCCGCATGGCAAGGCCATCCGTCTGCAAGTCGGCGGAATGCGTGGACTGAACGACATCATGGCGGAGGAAAGCGATGCCAGCGACGATGTCGACGCCGCATTGGCCGCTGCGCAAGAGCGCTTTGGCGCGCTCGAAGCGATACCGTTTTCTGTCGTGATGCGCGCGGTGGCCGCGTATCAGGTCCGCAAACGCTCACGTCGTCGGCGCTGATCACTGTCGTTGGCCGGCATGCGCGTAACGGATGCTGTGCGCGGTTCTGGTGCGGTGCCCGTCGGATGCGGGCGGCGTTCGGCCGCTCGAACGGCGCTGCGCGCTATCGCGCACGCAGCGCCATGCGTGGCGGAACCGTCAGTTGGCTGCGACCGTCTTGAAGGTGTTCTCGACCAGCGGCTTGGCATCGATCTGCGGCACGTGGCACTGGGTGCAGAAATGCCGTGCTCCGCTGGGATGATCGAGCTTGTTGCCCGCGCGATCCATGAAATGCGATTCACTCATTTCGACCGACTTGGCCTCGTCTTTGCCCGGCTGCTTCATATGGCAATCGAGGCATTTATTGACACGGAGGTTGATCGTGTACTTCTCGTTGGTGTGCGGGATCAGCGGCGGCTGCTGCTTGAACGTACGATCGACGTTTTCCTTGTCGTTGATGAAACGCTCGAGCTCGGGTGGAGCCGGCTCCGCAGCCTCGATGGCCGCATCACCCCGTAACGATGTGAGCCCGGCAGACGACACCTGGAAATTGATCACGGCCAGGCAGACGAACAGGAGCCAGTGGATGACATTTGAGCGTTTCATGACGACACCTCGCTTTTCGGGTTCGCGCCGGCAACTGCCCGGCGGGGTTCTTTGTTGAATCGTGTTGTGAAGACAAAAACATCGCGACCGCAGACATCGATGCACCGGCCGCAATTGGTGCAATGGCCCGACGTGATGACCGGACCCAAACCTTTGTCGGCACCTTTCAGTGCCGGCCGGATGACCTGGTGCTCAGGGCATACGGCGAAACAATCCATGCAATCGTCGCACTGCTCACGGTCGACCGCCGATACGCGCAGCACCGCGCCCTCACCGAGCAGGCCGTAAAACGCGCCGACGGGGCACAAGTGGCCGCACCATGCGCGACGCCCGACGAACAGGTCGAGCAGGAACACCGCGGCGACGACGCCCCATGCCAGCCCCATGCCGAATACCAGACCGCGAAACACCATCGACACGGGGTTGATGAGTTCCCAGGCGACACTGCCTGAGATCGCGGCGACGAGCAGTATTCCACCGAGCAGCCAGTAACGCGTCTTGTCCGACAGATGAGCACCACCTTTGATACCCAGGCGACGACGCAGCCACTCGGCGGCATCGGTCACAATATTGATCGGGCACACCCAGCTGCAGTACACGCGCCCACCGACCAGTAGATAGAACACGAGCACGATCACGCCGCCGATCAGGGCCGCGGTGGCGGGTACGCTGCCACTGGCGAAGACCTGCAGCAGAACCAGCGGATCCGATAACGGCAGCACATCCAACGTCAGGCTCGACGCCAGGTTACCCTTGACCAGCCAGACGCCGAACCAGGGCCCGAGCAGAAACAGCGCCAAGACCAACAGCTGGCTTGCACGCCGCAAAATCAGATAGCGATGCGCGTACCACCAGCCGTGGACACGTATCGACTCTGCCCCCGGGCGCTCGGGCACGGCCATTACAGACCTCCCTTGCGATTCAGCGTATCGAGCGGGTTGGACGAGAAAGGCTGCGGCGCCGGCGCAGCGGCGCCACCCGCCTCCTCATTGATGATCAGGCCGCGACCGCCATGCTCGTAACTCATGCCGTCGGGCAGGTTGTATTCATGCGGCGTGTCGGGGGAAACCAGCGCTTCACCCGCGCGTGCCTTCTGCTCCCAACCGAGCCGGTAGTGTTTGCCCAACATGCCCTTGGCAAGCGCGATCGGGAACACCTTGATCGCAGCTTCCTCGAGAATGCAGGCCTTCTCGCATTTGCCACATCCCGTGCACGCATTCGAATGCACCACGGGAATGAAGAACGCGTGTTTGCCGCTGCGCGTGTTGTGCTGGTAGTTCAAGGTGATCGCATCACCCCGCACCGGGCAGACATTGAAGCAGACCTCGCAGCGCAGACCCTGGAACGCGATGCAGGCTTCCTGGTCGACGACCACGGCCAGGCCCATGCGGGCTTCGCCGATCTTGGTCAGTGCCGGGTCGAGCGCGCCAGTCGGACAGGCCTTGACGCACGGGATGTCGTCGCACATCTCGCACGGCACACTGCGCGCCTCGAAATACGGCGTGCCGAGCGCGACTTCGTCACCGAGTTCGGCAAGCTTGAGGGTATCGTAGGGACAATCGCGCACACACAGGCCACAGCGGATGCACTTCGACTGGAAGTCCTCCTCTTCGCCCGCACCGGGCGGCCGGATCGTGGTCGCCGGCAGCGCGCGCGCCTGACGTTGGTAAACCCCGAGCGTCAACGCGACCAGGCCGACGCCGACCACGGTGCGCAGCGTATCGGTCAGAAACCGTCGCCGTGCCGGATCGATACCGGATTTTTCGTTGCCTCGATCGCTCATTGCCGATTGCCTCCACAGCGCTGACGGTTGCCGCACGCGCGGCAACCGTCACCTTGCTGTCTACCTCAGGCCGGGACCACCTTGACCGCCGTCTTTTTGAAGTCGGTCTCTTTCGACAGCGGATCGGTCGCATCGAGCACGAGCTTGTTGACCAGGCGGCCGGCGTCGAAGAACGGCACGAACACCATA
The DNA here is from genome assembly GCA_020445205.1 of Gammaproteobacteria bacterium. Taxonomy (GTDB): domain Bacteria; phylum Pseudomonadota; class Gammaproteobacteria; order Chromatiales; family Chromatiaceae; genus Thiosocius. The sequence continues at coordinate 1,720 of JAGRHA010000241.1, read as the reverse complement.
CCTTCGGGCATCTTGTTGCGGCCCTTGGTCTCGGCACGCATCTCGATCTCGCCACGGCGGCTGATGATCTTGACCGCATCACCACGCTTGATGCCACGCTTCTCGGCATCGGCTGCGTTCATGTAGACCACGGCGTCGGGCGCGGCACGGTACAGCTCGGGCACACGACGCGTCATCGATCCCGAGTGCCAGTGCTCGAGGATACGGCCCGTCGACATCCACATATCGTATTCGGCGTCTGGTGACTCCGCCGGTGGCTCGTACGGTGCCGAGATGATGTTGGCGCGGCCATCCGCGTTGCCGTAGAAAGCCACTTTCGAGCCTTTGGGCACGAACGGGCGTAACCCTCGCGGTAACGCCACAGCGTCTCCTTGCCTTCGACAACCGGCCAGCGCAAGCCGCGTGCCTTGTGGTACTGGTCGAACTCGGCGAGGTCGTGCCCTTTCTTCGGACCTTCGATGCCGAAGCGGCGGTACTCCTCGTACAAGCCTTTGTGCAGATAGAAACCGAAGTACTCCATCTCGTCGTTGTCGTAGACGTTGCCGCGGTCGTCCGTCACCTGCTGCTTTGGATACTTGTTCACCGCGCCGTTGGCATACAGCACGTCGAACAACGTCTTGCCGCGCAACTCGGGCTTTTTCGCCAGCAACTCTTCGGGCCAAACCTCTTCGGTCGTGAAGCGCTTCGAGAACTCGACGAATTGCCACAGGTCGGAACGCGACTCACCCGGCGCCTTGGTCTGCTGGCGCCAGAACTGCGTACGCCGCTCGGCATTACCGAACGCGCCTTCTTTCTCGGCCCACATCGCCACCGGCAGGATCAGGTCCGCCGACATCGCCGACACGGTCGGATAGGCCTCCGACACGACGATGAAGTTGGCCGGGTTACGCCAGCCGGGATACATCTCGTCGTTGATGTTCGGACCTGCCTGCATGTTGTTGTTGGTGGTCACCCAGTAGCAGTTGAGCTTGCCGTCCTTCAGCATGCGGCTCTGCAGTACGGCGTGGTAACCCACCTTGCCCGGCAGCGTGCCTTCGGGCAGGCCCCAAACGTTTTCACAGAAATCACGGTGTGGCTTCTTGGCGACGACGAGGTCGGCCGGCAGGCGGTGGGCGAAGGTACCAACCTCACGCGCGGTACCGCATGCCGACGGCTGACCGGTCAGCGAGAACGGGCCGTTGCCCGGCTCCGAGATCTTGCCGGTCAGCAGGTGCACGTTGTACATCAGGCCGTTGACCCAGACGCCACGTACGTGCTGGTTGAAGCCCATGGTCCAGTACGACACGACCTTCTTGCTCGGATCGGCGTAGAGCTTGGCCAGACGCTCAAGGCTCTCGACCGACACACCGGACAGCTCCGATACGTACTCGGCGGTGTACGGTTCGAGGTCTTTCTTGTACTGCTCGAAATCGATTTTCGCGAGTTTGCCTTTGCCGGCGTTCTTCGCATTCTGTTCGCGCGGATCGGTCGGGCGCAGACCGTAGCCGATGTCGGTCGGGGTCTTGGTGAAGTTGACGTGTGCGTTGACGAAGTCCCAGTTGACCGCATCGTGCTGCACGATGTAGTTCGCGATGTAGTTGAGGATCGCGAGATCGGTCTGCGGCTGGAAGATCACGCCATGGTCTGCCAGTTCGAAACTGCGATGTTCGAACGTCGACAGCACGTGCACTTCGCAGCCCGGCTTGGTCAGGCGCGTGTCGGTCAGACGCGACCACAGCAC
>JAGRHA010000240.1 GCA_020445205.1 Gammaproteobacteria bacterium | reverse complement strand
GGCAACGCGTATCTCGCCGATAGCAGCGTCGAAGCGCTGGTAGCGGCAATGGCGGCGTTCACAAGGCCGGAGACGAGTGACATCTCGTTGTCGCCCGAAGTACACGAGGATCTCGCGCCGACGTTGGTGGCGGCCTGGCAGGCGGCATGAGGCATTGGAGAGTCCGAATGACCATGGGCCCACCCCGTCGCACACCAAGTCAGCGCCGGACCTTGGTCGCTAGCGCCGGTGGTCCCGTGCCGCATGCGATGGGCCGTGAACCGTTGCCTTCGTGATGTTTCTCCTTGCATATCGGCACAAGATACTGGTCGCGCGTGCTTCCGACGGTCGGGCGGTCACAGCACGGTCCCACGCGGCATATGCGGGCAAGGGCGCGCGTACGGTGACGGCGGTTGAACCTCATGCGGTGCTTGATGACGCCCCGTTCGGCCATCCAGCCCCTATGCCGTGTGCGAACGAGGGTAGGGTGCTGCGCGGGCGATTGGCCCGCTCGGCTTGCATCACAACCATCCTCTCAGTCTCGCCGCCAACCTGGGGGCAAGCAAGGTAACCACCAGAACCAGCGGCCAGGTATTTCCTTCTTCGAATACGTAGGCGCCCAGGATCTTGTCCATGGGCACGCCGCGGAGGATACCGAACGAGAATTCGAAGGCCACGGTCAACGCAAGCCATAGCACGCCAATGGCAAAGAGGTGCCGCGCTGACTGTCGGCCAAACCACGGCAGGCAAAGGTAACTTACCGCGAGAATCACGCAGCAGAGCAATACGCCGCTGAGCAGCATGCCCTGCACGTCACCGAGTTGTGGCATGAGCACACCATCCCTGAACGCACCATTCGCTATGGCCAGGGCGAGCATGCCGGTCCAGATCACGAGCGCTTTTGCAATGGTATGAAGCGACACAGACTTTCCTGGTTGGCCAACAGCGAATTTTCGCGTGCGCGCTACGTAGGCAACGAAACCCACGACGCGTTCCGCGTGACGAGCGAAACACCAATTGATGTGAACATCGTGCTGTTACGGCTCGTCACGGCTCTTCGGCCACAGCGTGTCATAAATGATGAAGAGCAGAAACGCACAGAATAGCCCGAGTGGCCCTGCGATGAACTTGGCAAAGAACCAGCCCGCCTCAGCACCGAACAGAGAGTAAACCACGGCAGTCAACAAACCGCCGACGATCAGCGCGCCCAGCAGGATGGCGGCGATGTACTTCATCGTCGGTCTCCGTGCCTTGTGGCAAGTCGCGACTCGACCGCAATAGCCGGTAATACAGATGCCGGAAAAGGTGTGATTGGCTTTTGACGACAGCCCCGCGGCACACCGCCCCATTGGTGTCCGTGCAAGTGCATCACGCGTCTGCACCGCCGATATCGCGAAACATCACCGTGGCCGTGTCCGGGCACAGACCGCGGAATTGCCGAGTCCCCTGAATCACTGCGGGTACCTGTTCGCGGGCGATCACTCGGTAACCAAGATGCGCGAAATAGTGTTGGGCGGTTTCGGTGAGCAGATAAAGTCGCTCGATGCCCTTTGCGATTGCGAGATGCTGCAGTTCTTCATGAATGCGCCGTGCCACGCCCGCGCCTCTATGATCGCGCTCGACGGCGATCGAGCGGATAAGTCCGAGGCTGCCGTGACATTCCAATCCCCCCACGCCGATCAGAACGCCGTCCTGCTCCACGACGAGAAAGGTGGCGAGATGTTCATGGCAGTCCTGTCTAGGCAGGCCGTCGGCGCGGAGCAGTTCTTCGATGGCTGCGACATCGCCAAGTTGTGCGGATCGTATCGGCATGGCTGCGGTTCCTGGCGAGTGGTTGCAGTTTGGTCGCGATGCCGTCAACGCGGCGTGAACGCCGGATAGGTGTGCGCTACCTACGACGGTGTTCCGATCATGACCACGAAGTATGCTCGGGGCATCAGTCGCCTACCAGGTCGTCACGTCAACATGACAATCAGGGATTTCCATGCGTTGGCCCCGCGTGTCGTGAACAACCAGCCGAAGGCTGTGCAATTGGCGATGACGGTCATCCAGAAGATCGCCCTGAAAGGTTGTTTGCGCGTTTTGTGTCGCAGGCGGTGTCGAGCGATGAGGGCGCCTGGCCAGCCGCCGACCAGCGCCAGCAGGTGCAGGGTGTTCTCGCTCGTGCGCCAGGTGCCTTTGGCCGCCGCACGCTCGTCGAGTGCATAAGACGCGAAAGTGGCGATACTGGCAGCCGCGTAGAGGACAAGGATGGGGGAGGGTATGGCTGAGACGGCGACAGCGCCACCGACCAGCAACAGGAACACGATGGCGACAATCTGAGGTAGCGCATCTGCGCGTGTCTTTGCGGACAGGGTGTCACGTTGTCCCGCAATGACGACATCGTTCGCACATGCCCTGCCCCTCGAATCCGTCGTGGACGTGTAGGACACGACG
>JAGRHA010000239.1 GCA_020445205.1 Gammaproteobacteria bacterium | reverse complement strand
GGCGTGCGCAGGTGTTGCAGTCCCTGGCGCACGACGGCGATGCGCTTGCTGAACACCCTGGCACGATTGATCGCATGGTCGGCTGACAGTCCTTTGGCGATGTCGGCGGAGATCGTGGCCATTGTGCGGATCTCGCGATGCAGCGCCCACAACGCGACGGCCGGCGCGACACCTTCTGCACGCAGACCTTCGAGGATGTGGATCACACGCACGGTCTCGCCGCGCAACGCGCTGTCGACGAGCTCGAACACGTCGTAGCGCGCGCTGTCAGCCACCGCTGCGGCGAGCTGTTCCGCATCGAGCGGGCCTTCGCCGTGTAGCAACAGTAGTTTGTCGATCTCCTGGCGCGCAGCGAGCAGGTTGCCTTCGACGCGGTCGGCGAGCATCTGCACCGCGTCCTGCGTCGGTGCGATACCCACCTGGCGCAAGCGCTGCTCGATCCAGCGCGGCAAGCGACTGGGCTCGATGGGCCAGACCTGGATCGTCACACCGAGCGCATCGACGGCCTTGAACCACTTGGCGTTCTGTTGCTGGCGGTCGAGCTTGGGCAGGGTGATCAACAGCAGGGTATCGGGCGGCGGGTTGTCGCAATATGCGCTCAGTGCGCGGCTGCCCTCGGCACCGGGCTTGCCCCCCGGGATACGCAGATCGATGATCTTTTTTTCCGCGAACAGCGAGAATGCGGCGGCCTCGGCCGTGAGCTGTTGCCAGTCGAAAGCAGTGCCGGCCTCGAGGACTTCGCGCGTGGTGTGGCCGGCGTCGCGCGCAGCACGACGAATGGCGTCGCAGCTTTCGCCGAGTTGCAGCGGCTCGTCACCGCTCACCAGGTATGCCGGGGCCAGCACACCCGCCAGATGTTCAGCCAGACGCTCCGGGTAGACGCGCATGGCCGCTCAGTACTGGGCGCCAGCGCGACTCAATACTTTCTGCGCCAACTCACGCAGCATGTCGCGGCGCGTCAGCACGCTTTCGCGTTCGCTGCCGAGCACGGCGTTGCTGGGACTGAACTGGATGCGCAACACACGTACGGTCTGCTCATCGGCCGTTTCACCCTGGGCGCGGGTCAGGCTGAAGCGCGCCGATTCTTCGAGTTCGAACTCCACCGCTTTGTTGCGGCTGTCGACCGAAAGGACGCGCGCCTCGCTGTCGCGCTTGATGATGCGCAAGACCGCGGCTGCACCATCGACATTTTCGGCGCGCGTGACGCCGGCGATATCAAGTTGTCGCGTGAGTTCGACGTACAGTGGATCGAATGCGGACAGTCCCGTGATGTAGAGCTGCGACGGCAGACGGTTATATCCCTGGCCGCGAGGTTGAAAACCACAGCCACCGACGGATAGTGCGGTCAGTATCAGTGCGACGACCAGCTGGTGAGCCGTGCGGCGTGTGACATTGCGAGGGGTCATCGTGTGCTCCATCAGTTGGCGACGATGTTGACCAGTTTGTTCGGGACCACGATGACCTTGCGGACGGTAAGGTCGGCGAGGAACTTCTGCACGTTCTCGTTATCGCGCGCCATCGCTTCGACGGTTGCCTTGTCGGCATCGGCCGGCACCTCGATCTTCGCACGCACCTTGCCGTTGACCTGCACCACGTAGGTCGTGGTCGCCGACACCAGCGCGTGCTCGTCGACCGTTGGCCAACCGGCGTGCAGGATGTCGTCGCCCATACCCAATGAGCGCCACATGTCGTGCGCGATATGTGGCGCGATCGGCGCGAGCAGGCGCAGGATGATGCCGAGTCCCTCGCGCAACACGGTGTTGGCGGCGGCGCTGCTGTCGAGTTTTGCCAGAGCGTTGCTCATGCTCATGCAGGCCGAGACCACCGTGTTGAACTGTTGTCGCTCGTAGTCGTACAGCGCTTTCTGCAGCGTCGCATGGATTTCGCGCCGGGTATCGGCGAGTGCAGCGGTGTCCGCGGCGTCACCGGCATCACCGTCGGCGAGGCGGACGCCGAGCATCCACACGCGCTTGAGGAAGCGGTGCGCCCCTTCGACACCTTCGTCCGACCACTCGAGCGACTGGTCCGGAGGCGCTGTGAACATGGTGTACAGGCGCACCGTGTCGGCACCGTAACGGTCGATCAGGGTCTGCGGGTCGACGCCGTTGTTCTTCGACTTCGACATCTTCTCCACCCCGCCCGGTGTCACGGGGTCGCCGTCCGCTTTCGCGACGGCACGTACCACGCGTCCCTTGTCGTCGCGTTCGACCTCGACATCAGCGGGGTTGAACCATTCCTTGGAACCGTCCGCATTGCTGCGATAGAAGGTTTCGGCGATGACCATGCCCTGGGTGAGCAGGCGCGTGAAAGGTTCATCGCACGCAACCAGATCCTCGTCGCGCATGAGCTTGTTGAAGAAGCGCGCGTACAGCAGGTGCAGGATCGCGTGTTCGATTCCCCCAACATACTGGTCGACGGGCAACCAGTAACGTGCGCGCGCGTCGAGCATCGCGTCATCGGCGTCCGGGCAGCAGTAGCGCGCGTAATACCAGCTCGACTCGAAAAAGGTGTCGAAGGTATCGGTCTCACGCTGGTCACCGTCGCCGAGGTCGTAGAACGATGGCATCTTCTTCAGCGGTGAGCCGGAGCCATCGACGACCACGTCCTCGGGCAGGCGCACTGGAAACTCGCTGGCTGTGACCACCTCACCGTCGGCCTTGTGGATCACAGGGATCGGGCAGCCCCAGTAGCGCTGGCGCGACACGCCCCAGTCGCGCAGGCGGAAGTTGACCTTGCGGCCGCCCTTGTCGTGCTTTTCCAGCCATGCGGCGATCGCGTCGAACGCACCCTCGGACGTCATGCCGTCAAACGGCGCCGAGTTGGCGAGCACGCCTTTGTCGACGTAGGCCGCAGTCTCGATGCTGCAGTCATGGCCCTCGGCATCGAAGATCACCTGCTTCTTCGCGATGCCGTATTTGTCGGCGAATTCCCAGTCGCGCTGGTCATGCGCCGGTACGGCCATCACGGCGCCCGTGCCGTAACCCATCAGCACGAAGTTGGCTGCGTAGACCGGAATCGGTTCGCCGCTGACCGGATGCAATGCGTCGATACCCAGCGGCATACCACGCTTTTCCATGGTCTCGAGCTCGGCTTCGCTGACACCCCCCTGGCGACATTCAGTGACGAACGCCGCGAGTTGGTCGTTTGTCTCGGCTGCGCGCAGCGCCAGCGGATGCTCGGCGGCGACGGCGACGTAGGTCACGCCCATGAGGGTATCGGGCCGTGTCGTATAGATCTCCAGCACCTCGTCGGATCCGGCGATGCCGAACGTCATCTGCACGCCGACCGAGCGGCCAATCCAGTTGCGCTGCATCGTGACGACCTGCTCGGGCCAGCCCTCGAGCCTGTCGAGATCATCGAGCAGCTCCTGCGCATAGTCCGTGATGCGCACGAACCACTGCTCGATGTCGCGTTTCTCCACCGGCGCACCGGATCGCCAGCCGCGACCGTCGATCACCTGTTCATTGGCCAGCACGGTCTGGTCGACCGGATCCCAGTTCACGGTTGCGGTCTTGCGGTAGGCGAGACCCTTGTCGACCAGGCGGGTGAACAGCCATTGTTCCCAGCGGTAGTAGTCGGGATCGCAGGTCGCCAGCTCGCGCGCCCAGTCGTAGCCGAAGCCGAGGCGCTGCAGCTGGCCCTTCATGTACGCGATGTTGCTATAGGTCCACTCGGCCGGCGGCTTGCCGTGCTTGATCGCCGCGTTCTCGGCCGGTAGGCCGAACGCGTCCCAGCCCATGGGTTGCAGCACGTTCTTGCCCAGCATGCGCTGGTAGCGCGCAATCACATCGCCGATGGTGTAGTTGCGTACATGCCCCATGTGCAGTTTGCCGCTGGGATACGGGAACATGGAGAGGCAGTAGAACTTCTCGCGTTGCGGGTCCTCGGTGGCGCGGAATGACGTGTTTTGTTCCCAGAATCGCTGGGCATCGTTCTCAATCTGTTCTGGCTTGTACTGCGGGTCCATGGGGGCCGGTCACCGGGCGGAAACGAAATCGTGGAAGGATACCGCAGTGCACCGAAGGGCGCGACGCATGGGGTGTTTTTGCGCTGGATTAAGAACCTCGCACTTGGACATTGCCGCCGCCTCGGTCCAGTATGCATATTGATGGGCCCGGGTAAGCAGTTCCGCCCAACTTATTAGAATTTCCGCCCAGCGGATGGAAGGAGACACGTCATGGTCAGCTACGACGAACTGCATCGCCAGAACCATAAGATCACCGAATTGACCAACATCCTGCAGCATCTTCTCGGAGATCGCTCGCTGTGTGACTCGGAAGTCACCTGCAATCTGTTCTTCGACTACGTCAACGCCGTCAAAGAGCACATCGCCGTGACCGACAGCGAGATGTACTCGAAGCTGCTCGGCGCCGGTGATCAGAAGATGAGCAACCTCGCCAACCGTTTCATGGGCGGTTCGCGCGAAATCAACCGGATCTTTTCCGCCTACCTGAAACGTTGGTGCAAGCTGCGCAGCAAGCAGTTGGTGATCAGGGAGTACGACGCCTTCATGCATGATACGCAGGAGATGTTCGACATCGTTCTTGATCGCATCCAGACCGAGACGGAGCACCTGTATCCCGCCGTGCGCCGTATCACCGGCGACGCGCGCGAGGTCGCCTGACGCCGCACAAACTGTCGTTCATCGGCCCGTTCGGCGCGCTAAAATATCGGTATCCCGATCAGCGTGAGGATGGGTGTCGATGAGCGACAAGCAAAAAGATCCGGTAGACCGCCTCGTATCGGCTTACGAGTCGATGCTTGAGCGTGTCCACGAAGCCGCGGACACCGCCGAGAAGAAGACCCTGCCGTGGTTGCGAGAAGCCCTCGCAGGTGCCCGCGACAAGGCTGTCGAGCTCGAGGAGCTGACACGCGAAGAAGCGGACAAGGTGTCGCGCTACGTGGAACGCGACCTCCACGAGGCGGCAGGTTTCATTGCCGACACCGGCCAGGAGCTACGCGACTGGCTGCGCTTCGACTGGCAGCTGATGCAGAACCGTATGCTGGACATGTTTGCCGGTATGGCAGACCAGACCAGTCAGGCTTTGAAGGGATTTGCCGACCAGGCACGCGAGGCGAGCCTCTATCACAGTGGCGAGGTCGCTGCGCCGGGTGCGTTGGAGTGTGT
>JAGRHA010000238.1 GCA_020445205.1 Gammaproteobacteria bacterium | reverse complement strand
CACACGACGCAGCGCCGCGAGCCGGACGAGGTGCAGATCCTTTCCGGCGTGTTCGAAGGCAAGACCACGGGCACGCCGATCGGCCTGGTGATCTTCAATCAGGATCAGCGCTCGAAAGACTACGGCGATATCGCGCAGAAGTTTCGTCCCGGGCACGCCGATTACACCTACAACCAGAAGTACGGTATCCGCGATCACCGTGGCGGCGGGCGTTCTTCGGCGCGCGAGACCGCGATGCGTGTCGCTGCGGGCGCGATCGCCAAGAAGTACCTGCGTGAGCGCTACGGTGTCGAGGTGCGTGGCTATCTGTCAGCGCTCGGACCGATCCGGCCGACGGCGTTCTCTTGGGAACCTGTCGAGTCCAACCCGTTTTTCTGGCCGCATGCCGCGCAGGTCGCGGAGCTCGAAACCTATATGGACGAGCTGCGCAAATCGGGTGATTCAGTCGGTGCCGAAGTCAGCGTGGTGGCCACGGGTGTCCCCCCGGGCTGGGGCGAACCCGTGTTCGATCGTCTGGATGCCGATATCGCGCATGCGCTCATGAGCATCAATGCCGCCAAGGGTGTGGAGATCGGAGCCGGTTTTGCCTGTGTGGCACAGAAGGGGACCGAGCACCGTGACCAGATGACGCCGCAGGGATTTCTCAGCAACAACGCCGGCGGCATCCTCGGCGGCATCTCCAGCGGCCAGGACGTCGTCGCGCGCGTGGCCTTCAAACCCACGTCGAGCATCCGCCTCGGTGGTCAGACGGTCGACGTGGCCGGGCACGCGACCGATGTGATCACGAAGGGGCGCCACGATCCCTGCGTCGGGATCCGTGCGACACCGATCGCCGAGGCGATGCTGGCCATCGTGCTGCTCGATCACGCCCTGCGCCAGCGCGCGCAGAATGCCGACGTGCATTCCTCGACACCTGTCATCCCCGCATCCGCAGCGGAGTGACCTGGCGCGTGCACGCGCAGCGTTGCCGGCGCGGCGTCGCGCCCTGAGACCCGATATGCCGTATTGGCGCCTGTCCGGCTTTTACTTCTTCTATTTCGCGCTACTCGGTGCGCTGGTCCCTTATTGGGGCCTGTTGCTGCGCGAGCGCGGCTTCGATGCGGCTTCGATCGGCGAACTCATGGCAATCCTCATGGCGACCAAGGTGGTCGCGCCGAACGTCTGGGGCTGGCTCGGTGATCGTCTCGGCCATCGCATGCGCATCGTGCGCGCGGCATCGCTGATTTCCGTGGCCGTGTTCGCCGCCATGTACTGGGCCCACGGCTTCTGGGCCATCGCGCTGGTCATGACGCTGTACAGCTTCTTCTGGAACGCCTCGCTGCCTCAGTTCGAGGTCATCACCTTTACCTATCTCAAAGATCGCGTCGCCCGCTATGCGCGTATCCGCGTGTGGGGTTCCGTGGGCTTCATTGTCACGGTCATCCTGCTCGGCGCCCTGGTCGAGCGCCACGGTGCCGAGATCGTGTTGCCCGTGGTGTTGACGATCTTCATCGGCATCTGGCTGAGCTCGCTGCTGGTGCGCGATCCCGATCCCGAACCCCATCCACAAGTGCAGCAATCGTTACTGAACGTGTTGCGACGGCCGGCGATCATCGGCTTTTTCGTCGCTGTGTTCCTCATGCAGGCGAGTCACGGCCCTTACTACGCGTTCTACTCCATTTACATGAAGGAGCACGGCTACAGCGAGACCCTGATCGGCCAGTTCTGGGCCCTCGGCGTCCTCGCCGAGGTCGGGCTGTTCGTGGTCATGCACCGCCTGCTCGAGCGATTCGGTGGGCGCCGGGTATTGATCGCGAGCCTGGCGTTTGCCGCATTGCGCTGGCTGGTGATCGGTTATTTCGCCGACAGCCTGTTGATGCTCGGCGTGGCCCAGCTGCTGCACGCCGCGACCTTCGGTACGTTCCACGCCGCCAGCATCCACCTCGTGCACCACTATTTCCGTGGGCGTCTGCAGGGGCGCGGCCAGGCGCTGTACAGCAGTCTGAGTTTCGGTGCCGGCGGTGCCGTCGGCAGTCTCGCCAGTGGCTATGTCTGGGAGGGCCTGGGCGCACAATGGACGTTCGTCGTGGCGGCGGCGACGGCGGCGGCGGGGGCCGCCGTCGCGTGGCGCTTCATCGACCGTGCGCACGATTTCTGAGTGACCGGCACGCAGTCCTTGCAGTCGGTGATTACCGCTGCCGGGCCGCGGTATTTGTGTGCGGCGGCATTGCGCGATCGCATCGTCGCCGCGCGACCTGAACTGGCAGAATAGATAATTGTCTCAACGCTGACGCAACTCCATCAGGATCGACATGCAAACGGAAACAAGCGCCAACAAGGCCGGCAAGCGGGTACGCTGGTGGCTGCCGTTGTTGATTCTGATCGTCGCGGGGGCGGCTGCGGCAGGACTGATCGCCACCAAGCCGAAACCCAAACCGGTCAAGGTCGGAGAGCGCGCCTGGCTGGTCGACACCCTGATCGTCGAACGCACGCGGCATGAACCCGGGGTCACGCTGTTCGGCAAGGCCGAGTCGCTGTGGTCGAGCCAGCTCACGGCGGGCCTGTCGGCGGACGTGGTCGAGGTGTTCGCGATCGAGGGCGATCAGGTCGCGGCCGGTGACGCGTTGGTGCGGCTCGACGATCGCGATGCACGCTTGCAACTCGCCCAGCGGGAGGCGGAACTGTTGCAGGCGCAGGCACGTGTCGCGTCCGAGATGCGTCGCCACGAGGCGAACGTCGAGGCCCTGCCGCGCGAGCGCCAGCTGTTGTCGCTCGCGCGCGACGAGGT